>JAGANE010000203.1 GCA_017624395.1 Clostridia bacterium | reverse complement strand
TTCTCACCCTTACCAAGCAAAAGGAATTCTCCAAGAACGATCTGTCTCGCATAATCCGCACATGCCTCCGCACGTACAAGATCACGTCGCATACAGGTCAGATCTCCCTCGGGAAGCTGCGGAAACTGCCGATACAGATAGTCGCTGGTAATGATGGAAAGCACCGAATCACCAAGAAACTCCAACCGCTCGTTACAAAGCAGATGGTGATTGTGCGCTCCCGTTTCGTTGGCGTACGACGAGTGCATCATTGCCTGCTTGAGATATTCAATATTTTGAAAATGATAGCCTATCCTATCCTGTAACTCCTCCAATGAACGAGCCATGAGATTCTCCTTTCCGTCAAAATAGTAAACTATATTTTACACAATCATTGAGCGTTTTCAAGTGCCGCCTGCTTTGCCGCTTCTCTTTCTGCTTTTTTGCGTGCCGCAAATGCCTGCGTTGCCTTTTCCAGCTCCTCCATCGCGCCCGAACCTGCAAACTCAACCGCCTGACGGATGGCATTTTTAAACGCCTTGGCATCGGACGAGCCGTGTGCCTTGATCACAGGCTTGGCAATTCCGAGGATCGGTGCGCCGCCATGCTCGGAGGCGTCCAGCTCCTTTTTCATCGTCCGCAGATGCGGCTTGATCATCAGATACGAAAGATTAGCAACGGGGGATGCGGTAAAGACATTTTTGAGCTTACCGAGGATCATTTTTCCAACCCCTTCAACACTCTTGAGCAGAATATTGCCCGTAAACCCATCGGTCACCAACACGTCGCAAACATCGAATGGCAAGGCACTTCCCTCCACGTTACCAACAAAGTTGATCTCCCGATTCTCCTGCAAGCGCTTGTACGCTGCACGCTGAAGCTCGGTTCCCTTGCACTCCTCGGCACCGTTGTTCAAAAGCCCCACGCGGGGGGATTCCACACCAAACATCTTGTGCATATATGCCGCTCCCATAATGGCAAATTGCTCCAGATTTTCCTCTGCCACGGTCACGTTTGCACCCGTATCCAAAAGCAGCACCGGCTTTTCACAGGGAAGCACCGCACCGATACCTGCACGCTGTACGCCCTTTGCCTTGCGCACAATGAGTGTGGCAGAGGTAAAGAGAGCCCCCGTATTTCCCGTACTGACAAAGGCATCGCCCTTACCCTCGGCAAGCATTCTCAACCCTACCACCATTGAGGAATCGGGCTTGGCACGCACCACCGAAATGGGATCGTCCTCCATGGTAACAATCTCACCGGTATGTACGACCTCCACTCTGCCAAGATCAAAGCTCTGCTCTTTTGCAATGCGCTCAATGTCGTTGCGATCTCCTACAAGAACAAGCTCTGCATTTTGCTCGTCAGCCGCCATAATCGCGCCCTTTACGGTCTCCTCGGGGGCGTTGTCGCCCCCCATGACATCAACAATAATTTTCATATCTGTTCTCCGACCGTAAGGTCGGTCCTTTGTTATTTTTTATAGCGTGAACAGCATCGTCTCAAATGTCTGTTAAAAAATTTGCAAGTGTTTCCAAGGCACGCTCGGAAAGCTTTTCATTCTTTGCCGCCTTTCCTCCGCGTACACGGTAGCCCAAAGGCGGAATGATACCGAAATTGGCGTTCATGGGTGCAAACGCACCTACACCGCCACGACTGACGTAAGCCGCCATTGCCCCCAGCATCGTTTCCTCGGGGAAGATCGCCTCCCCCTCTCCCTTGGCTCGTCTTGCCGCATTGAGTCCTGCCACAAGTCCACTTCCCGCCGACTCAACGTATCCCTCCACGCCGGTCATCTGTCCCGCAAAAAAGACGTCGGGACGCGTACGCATTGCATAGGTGGGAGAAAGAAGATCAGGAGAATTGAGATAGGTGTTTCGGTGCATGACACCGTAACGCAAGAACTCGGCATTTTCAAGTCCTGGAATCATGCGGAACACACGGCGCTGCTCAGGAAAGGTCAGGTGTGTCTGAAAGCCGACCAGATTGAACATGGTGCCCTCGCAATTCTCCTTGCGAAGCTGTACCACGGCAAAAGACTCCTTGCCCACGCGGGGATCGATCAATCCCACGGGCTTAAGCGGCCCATAGCGCAGCGTGTCGTATCCGCGCCTTGCCATGACCTCTACGGGCATACAGCCCTCAAACACCTTCAGGCTCTTTTGACTTTCGCGGTCAAAATCCTTCAGCTCTGCCTCCTCGGCAGAGATCAGCGCCTGATAAAAGGCATTGTACTGCTCCTCTGTCATGGGACAGTTGATATAATCTGCATCGCCCTTATCATAGCGCGAAGCAAAATAAGCAACCTCCATGTTGATCGAGGAAAAATCCACGATCGGTGCCGCCGCATCAAAAAAATGCAGCTTTCCGCACCCCAAGGTCTCGGAAATATAGTCCGCCATCGGCTCCGAGGTCAAGGGGCCCGTGGCGATCACCGTGACCGTATCGGGCGAGACGTCTGCCCGCTCCGCCTCCACCACCTCAATGTTGGGTGTGGAGCGGATACGGTCGGTAATATATTTTGAAAACAGAACACGGTCTACCGCCAAGGCAGAGCCTGCGGGAACACGTGTCGCATCTGCCGCCTCCATGATCAGAGAGCCTGCACGGCGCATCTCCTCCTTGAGAAGTCCTACCGCGTTGGCGGTGCTGTCAGAGCGCAGAGAATTGGAGCAAACCAGCTCTGCAAACGTGGGGCTGTGATGCGCGGGGGTATATTTTTGCGGCTTCATCTCATAAAGACGAACCGAAATCCCCTGCCGCGCAATCTGCCACGCCGCCTCACATCCGGCAAGACCTGCACCAAAAATTTCAACCGTTGCACTCATAGCGTATGATCACTCCGCATCGGTCGTCACGCTCTCCTTTGCCTCGCGTGAATATCCGCAATCGGCATCGTGACAGATCAAAAGATTCTTTCCCTTTTTGCGGAACAAAAGCTTACCGCACTTGGGACAGTTTTCGGCAACCGGCATATCCCAAGAGGAAAAATCACATTCTGGATATTTCTCACAGCTGTAAAAAACGGTATGGTTTCTACCAAACTTGGTCACCACCTTGGATCCGCACTTGGGGCAATCCACGCCCGTCTCGCGCACACGCGCCTTGGTGAATTTACACTTTGGATATTGGCTGCAAGCGTAGAAGCTGCCGAACTTACCCGTGCGCAGCACCATATCGGAGCCGCATTTTTCACATTTGAAGTCGGCAATGACAGGAGTTTTTTTATCCTGCTTTGCCTCAGAATCCGCCTCCTCTGCAGGCTCCTGAGCAGTGGGCGCTGTCAAGGGCTTGGTATTGCGGCAGGTGGGATAGTTGGGACAAGCGGCAAACTTGCCAAAGCGACCGTTGCGAACCACCATGCGGCTACCGCACTTGTCGCAAATGATGTCGGTCTCCTCGGGCGGAACCTCGATGGTATTCTCTCCAATCGTTTTTTCCGCCTTTTCCAGCTGTACCGAGAAATCTGCCCAGAAGGATTTGAGAACGTCAAGCATGGTTGCGTTCCCCTCCTCGATCTTATCCAGATCATGTTCCATCTCTGCGGTAAAGCCGTAGTCAACGATGCTTGCAAAGTTTTCCAGCATCAGCTGATTGGTGACCTCTCCCAAGGGCGTGGGAACAAACGCCTTTCCCTCGCGCTTGACGTAGTTGCGAGAAAGAATGGTAGTGATAATGGTAGCGTAGGTACTAGGACGTCCGATGTCCAGATCCTTGAGCATCTGGATCAGCGATGCATCGTTGTAGCGCACGGGGGGCTCAGTAAAATGCTGTGTCAGGTTGGCATCATCCGCCTTAAGGTCTTGTCCCTGCACAAGCTCGGGCAGGCGAATGTCCTTGACCTCGGCAGGATCGTCGGCACTCTTGCTTGCCTCCTCCTCGCTCTGCTCGTAAACCGCCATATATCCGGGGAATTTAACAGTATATCCGCTGGTGCGGAAGATATAGCCCGCGCAAACAAAATCAATGGTAATGGTATCCAACACCGCAGACTCCATCTGGCTTGCGATAAAGCACTCCCAGATCAGCTTATACAGCTTGAACTGATCGCCCGTCAGCTGCTTGCGGATCCTTTGGGGCTCCAGCTCAACACGAGCGGGGCGGATCGCTTCGTGCGCATCCTGCGCACCTGCCTTGGTCTTGAAATTGCGCGCACCTGCGGGACAGTAATCATCACCGTATTTTTGTCTGATGAACTCGCGTGCGCTCTCCTGCGCATCTACCGAAATACGAACCGAATCGGTACGCATATAGGTGATCAAACCCTGTACGCCGCCAAACTCACTTCCGAGATTGATACCCTCGTAAAGCTCCTGCGCCACCTTCATGGTGCGCTGTGATTGGAAGCCCAGCTTACGGAATGCCTCCTGTTGAAGCGTAGAGGTGGTAAAGGGTGCGGCAGGGATCTTATGTCTTGCTGCCTTTTTGACGTTTTGTACGGTGTACTTCTTACCGTTGACGGCATCTGCCACCGCGTTTGCCTCAGCCGCGTTGTTAAGACGCATCTTGCCGTTTTGGTCTCCCCAGAAATGCACGAGGAATTTCTTTCCCTCGGGTCCGTAAAGCATTGAATCGATCGACCAATACTCTACGGAAACAAAGCTGCGGATCTTTTCCTCACGCTCCACAATGATACGCGTTGCCACCGACTGCACGCGACCTGCGCTGAGTCCGCTCTTGACGTTTTTCCAAAGCAGGGGGCTGAGCTTGTATCCGAGGATACGGTCGAGAATACGGCGCGTTTGCTGAGAGTTGACTAAATTCATATCGATCTGACGGGGATTTTTGATCGCCGCCTTGACCGCCGTCTTGGTTACCTCGTTAAAGCAGATGCGCTGCGTTTTTTCTACGGGAATTCCGAGAGCCGCCGAGAGATGCCATGCAATTGCCTCTCCCTCGCGGTCAGGGTCGGTTGCAAGAAAGATCTTACTTGCAGCCTTTGCCTCCTTACGGATCTCCTTGATAAGATCTCCCTTGCCGCGGATATTGATATAGTGCGCGTCAAAGTCGTTTTCAATATCTACGCCAAGCGAGCTTTTGGGAAGATCGCGGACATGTCCGATCGACGCAATTACCTTGTAATTGGTTCCAAGATACCCCTTTACGGTCAACGCCTTGGAGGGAGACTCCAATATCACCAGATTATGTGCCATTTGTAGTTCCTTTCTCAATTTAGGTTTTCGTATATAATGCACCCGGAAGCTTTTGAATCAGCCCCAGGATTTCCAGCATCGTAAGTGCGGCGATCAGATCCCCGTAAGGATACCCCAAGCCGCTCAGCGCATCCACCGTAACCGCACGGTCATCGGGGATCGCCTTCAGGATCGCCACCTGAATGGGGGTGAGAGACGAAAGAAGCTCGTCGGGTGTCTGCCGCGGCGATTGGGGTATTGCCGCATCGCTTTGCGGTTTTGAATCCTTGACGTCGGCATTCTCCGTCTTCTTCTTTTTTGTAGTTCTCTTTTTGGGAACGGCGGGTCTTTCCGTATGTGACTCGGCAGTACTTGGCTCGCGCCGTTTTACCAGCTCGATCACACCAAGCTCTGCAAGATAGGAAAGCTCCTCGTTGGAAACTGTTTTCGTTTCAATTTCCCGCCGTGTCTTTAAAACGTCGGCAAATAAAATGCGATATCGGTCAAGGATATCCGAGGTCTGCAAAACCGGAGTTGCTCCGTCGCGAAGAAGTCCGTTTGTTCCCTCGGCACCGGGAGAGCCGACGTTGGCAGGAACGGTAAAGACGTCCCTTCCCTGTAAAATCGCATTTTTGGCGGTGATCAGTGAGCCGCTTCCAATTCCCGCCTCTACCACCACGGTTCCCTGTGAAAGTCCGCTGATAAGTCGGTTTCGGGTTGGGAAATGATAATGATTGGGCGGTGTATGCGGTGGATATTCGGAGATCAGAACACCTCGCGCACGGATCTCGTCCATCAACCGCTTGTGATGCTTGGGATAGACCACGTCAAGTCCGCAGCCAAGCACTGCGACGGTAGTTCCCTTTGCGGCAAGTGCCGCCGCGGCACAGACGCCGTCAACGCCTGCCGCCATACCGCTGACCACGATGGCTCCCGCCTGCGCCAGCTCGTAAGATAGTTTATACGCGCTTCGAAGCCCGTATTCACTCATTCGCCGTGTTCCCACCATACCGATGCAAAGTCTGTCATTCAGCAGCTCGGTCTCTCCGATACAGTAAAGCACCACGGGCGGATCCTTTAATTCCCGCAACGCGCGCGGATAGGAGGGAGAACCGTACGGAAGCACCGTAATCCCCAGCCGCTCGCAATCGGCAAGGATCTCGGTAGCGCGAGTCAGATTTCTTTCGGAAAGCACAGAAAGAGTTTTTTGTGAAAGTCCGTCGATCCGTTCCAACTCAAACTCCTCTGCATGAAACAGCTCGTATGGATTGTCGTAAAGCTTCATCAAAAGGCGAAAATTCCGATTTTCCGCGCCGAGACACTCGGCAAGCCATATCCAAAACAACATATCCTTTTGTTGCATCAGCCGTCTCCTTCCTCAAAATCTCTTTCAGTTTTGTCCGATAAACTCCCACATCAAAATGGCTGCCGCCACCGCCGCATTAAAAGACTCGGCACGCGCAGTCATGGGAATGATCACACTGCCGTCGCAGGCATTCACCGTTTGATCGGTCAAGCCGTGTCCCTCGTTGCCAATGACGACACAATCGCCTTTTTGCACGGTAAAGCTACCAAGCCTCACCGCCTCATCGGTCAGAGCTGCCGCAAAAACGCGGCGTCCGCTCTCCCGCAAGCCGCGAATCGCACAAGGCAGATCGGCAACACGGTCGATGTGCTGATCAAAGAGAGTTCCCATCGATGCCCGTACCGCACGGGGATTGTAAATGTCGGCGCAGTCGTCACTAATGATCAACCGATCTACTCCGATCGCGGCGGCACTGCGGATAATTGCACCGATGTTGGCGGGATCCCGCACCGATTCCAAAAGCACGATGCGCTCATTTTTCATGCTCAAAAAATCTGCGCTATTATATATTGTAACATTTTTTTGGAATTTGTCAATATATTTTGCAATACTGATGATGCCCTCGGGCGATTTTTCTTCCGAAATTTTGTCAAAAAGCTCGTCACTGAGCAACAAAACGCGGTCCACCTCCAAAAAAGCATCTCTCCCAAGTCGCTCGCAAAGCCGCGCCCGCAAGCCCTCTGCGCTGGATGCACGCAATGCTACCAAGGGAATCTCCACCCCTTTTTTGACCGCTTCCTCAAACAGCTTTACCCCGTCAAAGCGAAAGCTTTGCTGACTCTCTCTTGCCTTTTTATCGGCAAGCTTGCAAAGCTCCACCACGGTTCGGTTTTGCCGCGAGGATATGATCTCGCCGCCAAAATTCATAGAAATCCCCCTCCTTTTCATCGTTTTTCAAGCTTTTTCAGCCATTTTCAAATATCTCTATCAATGACAAAAACCCGATGAATTCATCGGGTTTTCGATTGTTAGATCAAAGTGCTGCCTTTGCCTGTGCGCAGAGTGCTGCGAAGGCTTCCTTATCGGAAACAGCCAATTCAGCCAGCATCTTACGGTTGAGGTTGATGCCTGCCTTCTTGAGTCCGTGCATGAATGTGGAGTAGTTCATACCGTTCACCTTTGCCTGTGCGGAAATTCTGGTGATCCAGAGAGAACGGAA
>JAGANE010000202.1 GCA_017624395.1 Clostridia bacterium | reverse complement strand
CTTCCTTATGAGAAGTTGGGCAACGCAGGTGCTTTTTGATTTGCCGCAAAAAGTTACCAATCCTATTGACAAACTCGCTCTAATGTGTTAGACTATGAATGCACTCTAATGAATTAGAGAAAGGAGAACAAAACATGGAAACACCAAAGATTTTTGAGAGCGAATATCGATTTTGCCTTATTTTATGGGAGCATGAGCCTGTGAAGAGCAGTGAGCTTGTGGCGTTGTGCCGGGAGCAGCTGGGCTGGAAACCCACTACTACGTATACGGTTATTAAACGTCTGTCTGAGCGAGGGGTGCTCAAAAACGAGAATACCATTGTTTCCTCTCTTGTAACCAAGGATCAGGTGCAGGCATCGGAAATCAACGAAATGGTGGAAAAAACCTTTGAGGGCTCCCTTCCTGCATTCATTGCCGCCTTCACGAAGCATCAACGTATCTCAGAGGAGGAAATTGACGCCCTTCAGCAAATGATCGATCGCTATCGGAAGGGGGAGAAGTAATGGAGCAGATCTTTTTGAAGATTCTCAACATGAGCATATCGGCAAGCTACATTGTCCTTGCGGTGCTTGTTCTCCGATTGCTTCTCAAGCAGGCGCCCAAATGGATCCGCACGGTTCTTTGGGGCATCGTGGCGGTTCGCCTTGTTTGTCCGTTTTCCTTCGAGAGTATTATAAGTCTGATTCCCAGTGCGGAAACGGTCAGCCCCGATATTATGCTGGATCAGACCCCGGAAATTCACACGGGAATATCCGTTGTCGATCAAGTGGTCAACCCCGCCATCGGGCAGACGTTTACGCCTACCCCGGGCGTCAGCGCCAATCCTCTGCAGGTGTGGATCCCCATCCTCGCCCTGGTATGGATTGCGGGCATAGCTGCGCTTCTTTTTTACACTGTGATCAGTTATGTCAGGATCAAGCGCAAGATCGGCACCGCGGTGCTGCTGTGCGACAATGTATATCAGAGCGAAACCGTTGTGTCTCCCTTTGTTTTAGGGCTATTTAAACCGAAGATTTATTTGAGCTTCCGCATGAGTAGCCAGGACATGGCTCATGTGATCGCTCATGAACGGGCACACATCCGCCGCAAGGATCACATCTGGAAGCCGTTTGGATTCCTGCTTTTGATCCTTCACTGGTTCAACCCTTTGCTGTGGCTTGGGTACGCCCTGTTTTGCCGCGACATTGAGCTTGCTTGTGACGAAAAGGTGATCCGCGAGTTGGATCGGGATAAAAGAGCCGACTATTCCCAAGCGCTTCTCACCTGTAGCGTCAAGGGTCAAAGGATCGCGGCCTGCCCTCTTGCTTTTGGCGAGGTCGGCGTTAAGGAGCGCATCCGATCGGTGCTTCGCTACAAAAAGCCCGCCTTTTGGCTCAGCCTGATTGCTGTTCTTCTTTGTATTGCCGCCGCTTTGTGCTTCTTGACGAGCCCCATGGAGGTTGATATGCCTCCCTATATGGATGTGTTTACGGATTTTGTAGGCGTATACGTTACAATTGAGTCCGTACACACGGACGAGAACGGACAAAACATTTTTTACGTTGTTTGGCACAATGCCACGGGCAATGAAGTGGTTGTGGACGATTCCTTTACCGTGGTGCAATGGATTGACCGTGAGTGGAAACCAATTGATCTCGAGGCGGGCGGCCTTTATCCTCCGGGCGAATATCATTTAAAGCCTCGCGAGACAAGATCGGCGACCTATTTTGTGGGGAGATATGATTTTACGAAAAGTGGAAGATACCGATTCATTGTTCCCTATACTATAAAGAAAGAGGGAAATCATCTTTTGGGTAAAGCGAGTACTGATTTAGTAATTGGAGGCACGCAGGATATTCGCACCTTGTATCAGAAGTATCCCGAATATTTTGGCCTTGATGCCTCAGCCGGGCTGGACGTGTACGTATGGCAAATGGGTCCGAACAGCTATTCCTTTGGATTGTTGCCGCATTCCGAGGTTCCACGCTACCGTTTTTCCCCCGAGTTGGGTGATCTCAAGGAGACAGGGGTAGAAGAGATGCGTGTGATCCTGTCAACTTATGACATCGATTCAAGTCAAATACACGTGCTCCCGTGGGATAATTGGTTGTCAAGCTACCGCGGCTGGTACAGCATAATTGATGAAGACGATCCGTATGAAAAGGCTGAAATATACGTCGAATTCCTTCGCCAAAAGCTTTTTGGCGAGGTCGTTTTTACCACCTCCCAGTCCGATTGACGAAACAAAAGCACGTGCGAAGGGCTCCTTCTCATAAGGATGTTTGATTTCTCCTTGTAGGGACCGGCGTCCTCGACGGTCCAAGATATATTTTGCTACGCAGTAAACAAATAATTTACTCCAACAGATTTGCAATAAAATCTGTTGGGGTAAATTTCTATTCAACAATTCAGAATTTG
>JAGANE010000201.1 GCA_017624395.1 Clostridia bacterium | reverse complement strand
TATATCGACGGTGGAAGCGCTGATGCGATCGGGGCTGCCTGCGAATGGTTGCTTGCAAATTGTATTACAGACGGTCTCGTTTCCCTTGAAAAGCTACCTTATGAGTACCACGCGCAATATTCCTTGGAGAATTTAAAGGTGTTTGATATTCCGCTTTCAGAATTTTCTATCGAAGGAAGCTCCGAAGAAGCCGTTAATAGATTGCAAAAGTGGCTTGGTTCAAGAACGGGAATGCGTAGGGTATCCGAGAACGGATATGTGATTCGGGTTGTGGCAGACAAAGCACTGAACTTTGATGAAATAGGAATTGAGCTTGTTGGCAAGGAGCTTTTATTGTCGGCATCGGCGCATCTTGGTGATTTATCTGTTGTAACGGATTACTTCTTGGATGCCATAAAAACACGAAGCAGTGATGAGCTTACGTTTAACAGAAGGGAGCAAATTGAAATGCCTGAACCTATAATCACGCTTGAAGATATAAGAAGCGTAAATGCAACGTCGAAGCTGATCTATGCGGAAACGGATAAGGACCCTCTTGCATATAAGATCGGTGATAATGTGGTTTTTGCTTGCTCATTGTATGCGGATAATAAGCTTGTATCCTGTCCCCATTTTTCATGGACTGCAAATACTGCAGACGGACAGGTCTACATGGGAGAGTCTGACGGTGCGTTTGGTAAGGTTATAGTTAAGATCCCCGCAACCGCACAAGGTGTTATTCGCCTTAAGGTCCTCGCTAAGGACGAGAATGGCGCTCTCATATCGGAAGTTAAGCAGGATCTGAGCCAAAGTGTTGTTGTGAACGCAGACGAAGTAACAACCCACAAGCAGGAACCCAATGATTTTGACGAATTTTGGGCGTCACAGGTAGCCAAGGTCACGGCTATATCACCAGACGTTATCTCAATGGAGAAGGTAAGCTCACCCTCAGGGATTCAATGCTTGGACGGAGCTATGTCAAGTGCAGTTTCACACGATTTTTACCGTGTAAAGATAAAGACCCCCGATGAATGCGGATATGCGGTTGGTTATTTGACGATACCTAAAAATGCAAAGCCGAATTCTCTTGGAATAACCGTAGTATTTAATGGCTACGGTGTAAGTGATTTGTCACCGTATATAAGTCCAAGCAACATCGTATTAAACGTCTGCGCGCACAGTATTGAACTTGGGCGAGCGTCGAGCTATTACAGTAATTTACTTGCAAACTACGGCTTTACGGGAAATGAAAACCGTGACACCTCATATTTCAGAACGATGATAATGCGTGACCTGCAAGCCGTCAGATTTATAAAGGCATATGCAGGTACAGAGGGTGTAAGCATAAATGGAGCAAAGAGCTCGCTTGGTATTTGGAACGGAAAGCTGAAGCTGTACGGAGGAAGCCAAGGCGCATTTCAGGGTGTTGCTGTTGCCGCTCTTGATAAGGACGTAACTGACGCATATTGGTATATTCCGTGGATGTGCGACGTTGGAGGTACGGCAAGTGAATTCAGACCTAAGTATACTGACGATCTGAGATATTTCGATACCGTATATTTTGGCAGAAGAATAGATGATAAAGTAAACATAACCCTGACAGCAGGGCTTGGAGACTATATTTGTCCGCCGAGCGGAGTGGTGGCTTTGTTCAATGAGATGGGCGGACATGTTACAATGTATTTTAAGCAAGGAATGACACATGGTTTTACTCCGGATGGGGCAGCCACCACAATTTATCAGAAGTAAGGAGTTGGCTTTATGAAGAATATTATGAAAAGAATCGGTGTTATGCTTGTGCTGCTTTCCGTTCTTTTAACAAGCTGCGGAAAGGCCGATGCAGGGAACGGCGGAGATGAAACAAATCCCAATGTCGGTAAAACCTTGGATTTGGACGGCTATACGATCGTTCGCGGAGAAAAGGAAGATCAGGATGTTATAACTGCTATATCGGGCTTTTATTCTTCCTTGAAAAGTAAACATAACGTAGATATTTCGTTTGCTGTTGCCGAACATGACCCGGAGAGCGACAAGGAAATTCTGTTTGGCGCAACCAACAGAAGTGAAGGGAAGAATCATCGTTATTCCGATTACAGCATCGATCACAAGGACGGAAAGCTGTATATCGACGGTGGAAGCGCTGATGCGATCGGGGCTGCCTGCGAATGGTTGCTTGCAAATTGTATTACAGACGGTCTCGTTTCCCTTGATAAAATTCCATACGAATACCATGCACAGTATTCCTTGGAAAATCTGAAGGTGAACGGTGTGTCACTCAGTGAGTTTACCGTTGCGCGTGATACAGACGGATTGATTGATGAAATGTGGCAATGGATTGGTCCGAGAGCGGGGTGGCGTAAAACATCGGAAAATGGATACGTCATAAAGGTAGTAGAGGACGCAACGCTGTATCTGAATGAGGTGGGTATGGAGCTTGTCGGTAAAGACTTGCTTTTGTCCGCTTCCTCTCACTTGGGTAATCCCGCTGTTGCTGCGGATCATTTTTTGAAGTTGATTCAAGCAAACAACGGCGATGAGGTTGTTTTGAATGAAACAATACAGATTGAATTACCGAGTTCTACCTTGACGGATGTTAGAGAGGTGAGCGCCCAAAACAAAGCGGTATCTGCCGAGATACTGGGCACATATCGGGTCGGTGACGAAGCCATATTTGTGTGTACCTTGAATGCGGATAAAACTGTGGTTTCTTGCCCCAAATTTACTTGGACGGCAACCACCGATGATGGAAAGACATATTCGGGCGAAGCAGAGGGATCCTATGGAAAGGTTGTTATTAAAATTCCCGCAACAGGAGCGGGTGGCATTCGCCTGAAGGTGTTGGTAAAGGATGAAAACGGACAATTGATTTCGGGCGTCGAACAATCGGAAAGTCCGGAAGCCGGTCCCTTGTTTACTACGATGATCAAGCCCGCCGATGGGGATTCTATTTACATGAAGGAGATTCCCGATTGCTTTGAAACCACGCCGATCGTTTACGCGGTGGGAAGCGATTATCAGATCATGGTTCCCGTAACACAGGAAACGCTGATGTGGGTGGAGGTGAACGGAAAATGCTTTTACGATGACGTGAACGGTATTTTGCGTTCCAATTGCACCACGCACAAAATGACCGTTCCAATGGAGTTGCTTGATGCGGCAGGGGAGTATAAGATCTGCTACCGCATTGTGAACGAACGCAAACCGTACAACTCCAACGTGAGCGAGGTGTTTGAATATCGCTCGCCGTTCCAAGCGGTAAAAAGCGAAAATCCGAGATTTTTCCATATTGCCGATGCGCATAACAAGGTTGATGAACCCGTTGCGGCAGCAAAGGCGTTTGGCAAGATCGATTTTCTGATTCTGAACGGAGATATTCCAAACGATGCGGGAGACGTGAAAAACTTTTCCACAATACATCAGATCGCAGCGGAAATTACGAATGGAGAAATCCCGGTCGTCTTCTCGCGCGGAAATCATGATATGCGAGGAAAATACGGGGAAAACATTTCGGAATATACGCCTACGGATAACGGAAATTCCTTCTTTACCTTCCGTCTTGGCGGCGTTTGGGGAATCGTGCTTGATTGCGGAGAGGATAAACCCGATAATCATTCGGAATACGGTCATACCGTTTGCTGTGAGGAGTTCCGCAAGAGACAGATCGATTTTATTCAAAACGTGATTGCCAATGCGGAAAATGAATATAACGCGGCAGGTGTAACGTACAGAATGGTGGTCGTACACGATCCCTTTACCGAGTATTTACCAAATCAGGTCTCGGAAACCGATTTGGCAACCTATACCGAGTGGGCAAGGCTTTTGCGTGAATATGTGAAGCCCGACGTTATGCTGAGCGGTCACGTACATCAAGCCTATGTTACCAACGTTGGGGATTCGCTCGACAATCTTGGTCAACCCTGTCCCGTTGTAGTGGGCAGTGCTCCCGGAACAAAAATTTCCCTTGCATTGCGCGGAGTATGGGTCAAGGATGTTTACGTTGGGGTAGGCTTTGCGCTGAACGGCAATACACTTTTTGTTGCGTTTATTGGAGCCAACGGTATCGTATATGACAGTAAAGTTTTATCGTGATACAAAAAATGAGGTGACCAAATGATAGAAACATTATATAATTATTACGCTATCAGTCGCACCCACTGCGACCTGCGCGTGGCGTGTGAGGAAAATTTGGGCGAGCAGTACAAGTCCTTGGGGATTCCCTGCGAGGAGCGCATGACGAGAAGATTTGAACTGCTGTCGTCCATGGAAACACCGCGCATCCACCCGTTGGAGCAGATCGTTTTGACGCGCTCGGTGGCAAATCTCCCCGACGTGCTCACCGAGGACGAATGGGCGGAGATCAAAAGCAAGCATTACATCCATGAGCTTGGCTACGTTTCCAATCTCTCGCCCGATTACGCTACCACCATCTCTCTCGGTCTTTTAAAGGTCAGAGAAACGGCAAACGAATATCAAGTCCGCATGATCGACGCGATCATCGACCTCTGTGACCGCTACAAGGCAGAAGCCGAGAAGATGGGCAGAGCAGACGTAGCGGAGGTACTGACACAGGTGCCAAGATACCCCGCGCGCAATTTCCGCGAGGCATTGCAGTTCTTCCGCATTCTGCATTTCTC
>JAGANE010000200.1 GCA_017624395.1 Clostridia bacterium | reverse complement strand
CTCACCGAGGCTATCGGTATGGGCCTGAGTGGCAACGGCACCATTCCCGCCGTCTATTCTGCCCGTCTGCGCCTTGCAAAGCACGCCGGTATGAAGATCATGGAGCTGGTGGAAAAGAATATCCGCCCCCGCGACATTATGACCGAGGCGGCGATCCGCAACGCCATCACTGCCGATATGGCGCTTGGCTGCTCGACCAACAGCATGCTGCATCTGCCCGCCATTGCCAATGAGTGCGGTGTGGAGTTCTGTCTGGACGATGTCAACCGCATCAGCGAAAAGACCCCCAACCTTTGTCATTTGGCTCCCGCAGGACCTACCTACATGGAGGATCTCAACGAGGCGGGCGGCGTTTGGGCGGTACTCAAGGAGCTGACCAAGCTGAACCTGCTTGACACCTCGGTATTGACCTGCACGGGCAAGACGCTGGGGGAGAATATTGCAAACGCAGTTAATCTTGACGACACGGTCATTCGCACCGTAGAAAATCCTTATAGCAAGACGGGCGGCATTGCGGTCTTGCGCGGCAATCTTGCGCCCGACGGCTGCGTGGTCAAGAGAAGTGCCGTAGCCCCCGAGATGCTGGTGCATGAGGGACCTGCCAAGGTCTATGAAAGTGAAGAAGAAGCGATTGCCGCGATCTATGGCGGCAAGATCGTCAAGGGCGACGTGGTGGTCATTCGTTACGAGGGTCCTGCGGGCGGTCCTGGTATGCGCGAGATGCTTTCTCCCACGTCGGCAATTGCGGGCATGGGGCTTGATAAGGACGTGGCGCTGATCACCGACGGACGTTTTTCGGGCGCGACACGCGGAGCATCGATCGGTCACGTGTCTCCCGAGGCGGTCAGCGGTGGAGCCATCGCTTACGTCAAGGACGGGGACATGATCTCCATCAACATTCCCGAATATAAAATCGAATTGAAGGTCTCGGACGAGGAGCTTGCAAAGCGGCGCGCCGAGATGCCGATCAAAAAGAAAGAGAACATCACGGGTTATCTCAAGCGTTACGCCGCACAGGTCAGCTCTGCCGACCGCGGCGCGATCATCAACAAATAATTGACAGGAAAGAGGGAAGCAACAATATGGCAATGACGATGACACAAAAGATCCTCGCGGCACACGCGGGGATGGAAAGCGTAGAGGCGGGACAGCTGATCCTGGTGGACGTAGATCGCGTGCTGGGAAACGACATCACCTCTCCCGTTGCCATCCGCGAGTTTGAGCGGATCGGGGCTACCGACGTTTACGACAAGGAAAAGGTGACCATGGTCATGGATCACTTTGCCCCCAATAAGGACATCAAGGCGGCAGTGCAGTGCAAGATGTGCCGTGAATTTTGCGGAAAATACGAGATCCCCAATTTTTACGACGTGGGACGCATGGGCATTGAGCATGCGCTCCTGCCCGAAAAGGGCTTGGTCGTGCCGGGTGACGTTGTCATCGGTGCCGACTCGCACACCTGCACCTACGGTGCCATCGGTGCCTTTTCCACGGGAGTGGGATCCACCGACATGGCGTGTGGCATGGCAACGGGCAAGGCTTGGTTCAAGGTTCCCTCGGCAATCAAATTTGTTCTCAAGGGCAAATTGAATCGCTACGTATCGGGCAAGGACGTGATCTTACATATCATCGGTATGATCGGCGTAGACGGTGCGCTTTACAAGTCGATGGAGTTTGTCGGCGAGGGTGTTTCGGCACTGACCGTATTTGACCGTCTTACCATTTCCAACATGGCAATCGAGGCAGGCGCCAAAAACGGTATTTTTGAGGTGGACGACGCTACGCTTGCCTACGTCAACGAAAGAGCGCAAAAGCCTTACACGGTCTACAAGGCAGACGACGATGCGGTCTACGACGAGACCTACGAGATCGACCTTGGCGCCATCAAGCCCACGGTCGCATTCCCGCATCTGCCCGAAAACACGCGCACCATCGACGAGGTGGGAGAGGTGCGCATCGACCAGATCGTCATTGGCTCCTGCACCAACGGTCACTATAAGGATCTTGCCGAGGCGGCAGAGATCCTCAAGGGCAAAAAAATTGCCGACCACGTGCGCGCCATCATCATTCCCGCCACGCAGGAGATCTACCTCAAGGCGATGGAAAACGGACTTCTCAAAATCTTTATCGACGCCGGCTGTGCGGTTTCCACGCCCACCTGCGGCCCCTGCCTGGGCGGTCATATGGGAATTTTGGCGGCAGGCGAGAGAGCCGTTGCCACCACAAACCGCAACTTTGTGGGACGTATGGGAGACGTTAAATCCGAGGTCTATCTCGCAAGCCCTGCCGTTGCCGCGGCAAGCGCGATCGCGGGTAAGATCGCAGATCCCCGTGCCGTGATGGCAGACTGACGAAAGGAGCAAAAAGCGTTATGAATTTTCAAGGAAAAGTATTAAAATACGGCGATAACGTGGATACCGACGTCATCATTCCCGCACGCTACCTCAATACCATTGACAAAAAAGAGCTTGCCACCCACTGCATGGAGGACATTGACAAGGACTTTGTCAACAAGGTGCAGGCAGGTGACATTATGGTCGCGGGCTTCAACTTTGGATGTGGCTCCTCGCGTGAGCATGCCCCCATCGTGATCAAGGAGAGCGGGATCTCTCTTGTGATCGCAAAAAGCTTTGCGCGTATCTTCTACCGCAACGCCATCAATATCGGTCTTGCGATCCTTGAGTGCCCCGAAGCCGCAGAGGAGATCGCAGAAGGCGACGTCGTGGAAGCAGACCTTGATGCAGGCGTCATCTATAACCGCACAAGCGGAAAACAGTACGCCACCCAGCCCTTCCCACCGTTCATTCAGAAAATTATTACCAACGGCGGTCTCGTCGAATCGATCCGCAACGGTTCCATTTAATAATAGGAAGCGATTTTTTGTGGGGGAACTTTTCAGAGAAAAGCTTCCCCCACACCCCCTCAAAAGCTTTCACTGAATTTTTTATAGTGGTTAGATAAAGTTTATCGACAGACGGTAGGTGCTGGCGGTAGACGTCAGGGACCACCAACCCTGCCGTCTCTCGCGTAAAAGTTACATTTGCCATGGTGAATGTAACCTAAGCCTTCCCCTAATGGGGAAGCCTAACGGCACGATTGCCAAGGCAATCTCACGGTGGCACGAGCCTGCGAGTGACGGATGAGGTGAACCACCAACCCTGACACCTCTCCCGTAGGGAGTGCTACAAATCAACCCTAAAATGTAGTAGTACCTTGTAACAACTAAAACTTGACCAATCTCCCCCGCGTGTCATCTTGAGCGGAGACCGCCCGAGATCTCGCATCGCCTACGGCTCGCGCTTTCGTGAAAGCACGAAAGTTCGACAAGCTCAAGATGACACGGGCGGTCGCAGTCGAAGTTTTGCAGAGTGAGGCACGAACGGCGCAAAACCGACCGAGTAAAACGAGGGAGGGATCTATTATGGCGCTTTCTTGGCTTGCCATATTAAAAGCGTCTTTGACGATGGCAAAAAGGATTTTTCGCCGCCCTTATCTTTCCCTGCAAAATCATGCTTCAGCGATTTTGCACGAGAAGGTTATGGAGTACCAATAACTCCAAACGATTGCATAAAGGATAAACTTTCACCCTCGATGAAAAAACGGTGGAATTCGTATGTCCTTCTTTTAAAGGAGGGTCACAATCAAAAATTCAGTGAAAGTTTTGAGGGGTGTGGGGAACTTTTCCAAAAGTTCCCCACGAAAACGCGCATTTCACGCAACTCTCACTTGATCAGAAAGGATAAAAAGACATGAAATACAATATAGCGTTACTAAAGGGAGACGGCATCGGTCCTGAGATCGTGGACAGTGCTGTTCGGGTATTAGAGAAGATCGGAGCGAAATACGGACACGAATTTTGTTTTACGTCATATCTCATCGGCGGTGCGGCGATCGACGCTTGCGGAGAGCCGTTGCCCAAGGAGACGGTAGAGGGATGTCTTGCTTCCGACAGTGTGCTGTTGGGGGCGGTAGGAGGTCCCAAGTGGGATACGCTTCCCGGCAACTGCCGTCCCGAAAAGGCACTTTTGGGGATTCGCGCGGCAATGGGACTTTTTACCAATCTTCGTCCTGCCAAGCTGTATCCTGCGCTCAAGGACGAGTGTCCCTTGCGTGCCGACATTGTAGAAAACGGCTTTGACATCATGATCGTTCGTGAATTGACGGGCGGCATTTACTTTGGTGAGCGCGGCATGCGGCAAGGGAAGTGGGGCGAGGAAGCCTACGACACCGAGTGCTACAGCCGTATGGAGATCGAGCGCATTGCAAAGGTCGCGTTTGAGACGGCACTAAAGCGCAACAAGCGCGTGATCAGCATTGACAAGGCAAACGTGCTGGAAAGCTCGCGCCTTTGGAGAAAGATCATGCACGAGACCGCCGAAAAATATCCCACCGTGCAATACAGCGATATGCTGGTGGACAACGCTGCCATGGAGCTGGTGCGCAATCCCGCGCAGTTTGACGTGGTGGTCACGTCCAATATGTTTGGAGATATTCTGTCCGACGAGGCGTCGCAGATCACGGGATCGATCGGTATGCTCCCGTCGGCGTCCTTGGGAGAAACAGCACGCGGACTTTACGAGCCGATCCACGGCTCCGCCCCCGACATTGCGGGGCAGCACAAGGCAAATCCCATTGCCACCATTCTTTCGGCAGGTATGATGCTCTTGCACTCCTTTGGGCTTTCCAAGGAGAATGCCGACATCGTCAATGCGGTGGACGCAGTGCTTGCGGCAGGATACCGCACTGCGGATCTTTCCCACGGCGCGCCCTATCTCTCCACAGAGGAGATCACCGACAAAATTCTGGAGCAAATATAAGAGGCACCTATGTCAAAAAAATTACAAACGGTTTGCGTACGGCTTTCGGCTTTGTGCGTGTTCCGCGAGCTTTGGAGCTCGCCGCTTTTGCAGCATTTTTCGGATTTTTGCAAAACGACCGAGCGCATCGATGCTTACAGCCGCTTTGTCGCCGAAATTTACCGTGGCGGCGGGAACCTGACGTCTTGCGTGCGTAAGCTTGTCTTTGAGGACGAAAACTGCTACGTGACGGCACTTTCCGCAGCGCGCGAGGTGGATCCGCACGTGGCGGCATCGGTCAAGCGTGAGTTGGATACGCTGTCGGCGTTTGCAGGCTTGACGCCCGACGATTTCACCCCTCTTTTGGGGGAGATCCCCGTAGCGGAATTTTCCTCGGAGACGGTGGAGCTTGCCGCCGAATACGAGGCGCGTGTTGCTCAAATTCACAAGCACGGCTACGGGATTTTTGCATCGCATGGAATGTTCCGCCTGTCCGATGACGGAGAAAGAAGGATCGAGCCCGTGGCTTGCGCCGATCGCATTTCGGTGGAGACCTTTACGGGCTACGAAGCCGAGCGCGCGCGTGTGATCGCCAACACGCAGGCTTTTGTGGACGGCAAGCCCGCCGCAAACGTCCTGCTTTACGGAGACGCGGGGACGGGAAAATCCTCCACGGTCAAGGCAGTCGCCAATCGCTTTTTTGACGACGGTGTGCGCCTGATCGAGCTGCGCAAGGATCAAATGTCCATGCTGCCCTTTGTCATGGAAAAAATCGGGCGCAATCCGCTCAAATTTATTATTTTTATTGATGATCTTTCCTTCAACCGCGGTGACGATACCTTCAGCATGCTCAAGGCGGCGCTGGAGGGCTCTGCCTCGGCAAAGGCGTCTAATGCGGTCATTTACGCCACAAGCAACCGCCGACACATCGTGCGCGAGTGCTTTGACGACCGCGAAGGCTCGGACGTTCATCGCAACGATACCATGCAGGAGCTGCTGTCGCTCTCGGCGCGCTTTGGCTTGACCGTCCGCTTTGAAAAGCCAAATAAGCTGCTCTATCTTCAAATCGTCCGTGAGCTTGCTGCAAAAAAAGGGGTTCAAAAGGATCTGACACAGCTGGAGACCGAAGCCGAAGCCTTTGCCCTCGCGCGCGGTCACCGTTCCCCCCGCTGCGCCGAGCAGTTTGTGAACAGCTTGCTATAATAGGCG
>JAGANE010000199.1 GCA_017624395.1 Clostridia bacterium | reverse complement strand
GAGGGCGCGTAGCCCTCCTCGCTCTCCGCAGAGAGCGAAATCCCCTTTGCGGCGTTCTCTTTTGCGAGCTTTTCTCTTGCGCCTCCTTCTTGCAAGAGAAAAGCGGCTAAGGCGCATTGTTTTTTTGACGACCTGTTGTATTCTTTGCGCTTTGCTCAAAAACCTCAATCATCAGCATGGTTGCGAGACAATAACCGTTGATAAACGCGTTTGCTTCGGCTTCAACATGAATATCTGTTGCAAGATCTTCTCTTTTTTCAAATAATTCAAGAAGATCTTTTGATAACAACGCCTCAAGCTTTTCGGTATATTCATAATATTTTTGGAACGTTTTCTTTTCGTTTGGCGTTTTTGGGGAAAAATCTTCACATGGATTAAGATTGCCATACCATAGTGCTTTGAGTAAATTTTGCATTTTTTTCACCTCCGTTTTTTATATTATAACACCCATTTGGATTTAAATCAATACACCCAAATGGATTTTGTTGTAAACTATCAATAAAATCGTCATTCTGTATAAAAATGCGAATGGTTTGAAGGGAGAACGATGATGCACTATTATCAAAGACTTTGTGATCTGCGTGAGGATCATGACAAAACACAAGCCGAGATCGCCGATTTAATTGGAACTACACAGCAACAGTATTGTCGCTACGAAAAAGGTGTGCGAGAGCTACCAATGCACCATTTTATCACGCTGGCAAAATATTATAACGTGTCCTTGGACTATCTTGCGGGAATGATCGACACGCCCAAAAAGTTATATTGACGGTTTGAGGGTTATTTTCCTTTTTTTGTTGACACGGAGACGGGTTCGTGGTAAAATATATAGAGATGATATCAAACGGAACGTTTTAAAACGCGAAAGGAATTTTGCAAACCATGAAAAACGCACAGCTTGCCGATCTTTTGCGCCCCGAGGATTTTGACGGCATCGTCGGTCAGGATCATTTGTTTGGAGAGCGCGGTGTGGTTCGTCGGATGCTGGCAGGGGGAAGGATCACCAATATGATCTTTTACGGCCCTCCCGGTACGGGAAAGACGACCGCCGCGTCTGTGATTGCAAAGCAATCGGGCATGCACTTCCGCAAGCTCAATGCCACCTCGGCGTCGCTTTCGGACATTAAGGACGTGATCAACGAAACGGGCAATATGTTTGGCGCGGGGGGCGTATTGCTGTATCTGGACGAGATCCAATATTTTAACCGCAAGCAGCAGCAATCCCTGTTGGAATACATGGAGGACGGGCGCATCACATTGATCGCCTCAACCACCGAAAATCCGCATTTTTACGTCTATAATGCCATTCTTTCGCGCTCCTCGCTCTTTGAGTTCAAGCCCGTAACACCGCAGGCTCTCCGTCCCGTTTTGCACCGTGCGTTGGAATATCTCAACCGCGAGACCGCACAAAGCAAAACCGCTACCGATGCACTCTGCGACTACGTTAGCACCTGTGCGCGCGGAGACGTCCGACACGCCATCGTACTGTTTGAAAATGCCTATCACGCCGCCGATGTCGAGCTTTTGCGGGAGCACGTGGATAGCTTTGATACCTCGGTCAGCTCGTTTAACGACGACACGCATTACGATCTTTTGTCCTGCCTGCAAAAATCCATTCGCGGCTCCGACCCCGATGCGGCAGTGTTTTATCTGGCAAAGCTGCTCTCCTTGGGGGAGTTGATCTCTGTCTGTCGCCGCTTGCAGGTTATTGCATCCGAGGATGTCGGTCTTGCCTATCCGCTTGCCGCCGTGGTGACGCGCGCCTGCTGTGAGTCGGCAAAGGAGCTTGGAATGCCCGAGGCACAATTGACATTGGCAAACGCCGCGATCCTGCTTGCCACCGCGCCCAAATCCAACGCTGCGCACAATGCGGTGCTTGCCGCCGCCGAGGACGTGCGACGCGGAAAGGGGATCAACGTGCCCCTGCACCTGCAAAGTCCGCTGTTCAAGGGCTACAAATATCCGCACGACTACGAAAACCACTACGTGGAGCAGCAGTATCTGCCCGACGACCTTTTGGGAACCGTTTATTATCAGCCCGCCCCCAACAAGACCGAGCAAGCCGCCGCCGAGTATTGGAAAAAGATCAAAGGGAAATGAATTTCGCCCTCTGCGGAGAGCAAGGAGGGCTACGCGCCCTCCACCGCGCAAGCTTTTGAAAAAGCTTGACCAAAACTTTTATCAAAATGGTAGCACCGTTTTTGTCAGCAAAATCTCGCCCCGCCTTAGGCTGATTCTCATAAGGATGTTTACCGTAGGGGCGATCATTGATCGCCCGCAAACAACCGCCAAACCAAAACGGGCGACCAATGGTCGCCCCTACAAACGAATTTCGGCAGAAATATTGTTTTCTCTGCCGATTTGTGT
>JAGANE010000198.1 GCA_017624395.1 Clostridia bacterium | reverse complement strand
TCAAGGGTGAATCCGACGCCTCCTCCTTCCCCACCGGCGGTCTGCGTGCGACCTTTGAGGCGCGCGGCTACACCGCATGGGATCCCGCATCCTACGCCTTCGTCAAGGACGGCACGCTTTATATTCCCACCGCTTTCTGCTCCTATACGGGTGAGGCACTGGACTCCAAAACCCCGCTTTTGCGCTCCATGGATGCGCTGAATACGCAGGCATTGCGCATTTTGCGTCTGTTTGGCGATACCGCCACCAAGCGCGTGGACATCACCGTAGGAGCCGAGCAGGAATATTTTATCATCGACAAAGCCATGTACGACCGCCGCAAGGATCTGGTTTATGCGGGACGTACGCTCTTTGGCGCACCCGCCCCCAAGGGACAGGAGCTGGAGGATCACTATTTTGGTCCGCTCAAGACGCGCATCGCCGCATTTATGTCGGATCTTGACCAAGCGCTTTGGAGAATGGGCATCAACGCCAAGACCAAGCACAATGAGGCGGCACCCGCACAGCACGAGCTGGCACCCATCTATGCCACCACAAACATCGCAGTGGACCAAAATCTGTTGACGATGGAATATATGAAGAAAATTGCCGAAAAGCACGGTCTGGTCTGTCTGCTTCACGAAAAGCCCTATGCGGGCGTCAACGGAAGCGGCAAGCATAACAACTGGTCTCTCTCGGCAAACGGCAAAAATCTGTTGGATCCCGGAAAAACGCCCGAGGACAACATCAAATTCCTTCTGATCCTTGCCGCTATCATTAAGGCTGTGGACGATTATCAGGATCTGTTGCGCATCTCGGTTGCCTACGCAGGCAACGATCACCGTCTTGGCGCAGGCGAGGCGCCTCCCGCAATCATTTCGATCTTTGTGGGTGAGGAGCTGAACGCGCTGATCAACTCGATCGTCGAAAACACGGCGTATCACGGAGCCGAGCAACGCATGATGGATCTGGGAATCCCCTCGGTTCCCGTCTTCCGCAAGGATACCACCGACCGCAACCGTACCTCGCCTTTTGCATTCACGGGTAACAAATTTGAGTTCCGTATGCTCGGCTCGTCCCAAAATATTGCTATGCCAAACACCGTACTGAACACCGCCGTTGCGGAGATCTTCCGTCAGTTTGCCAACACACTGGAGACTGCCGAAAGCTTTGACACGGCTGTTGCCAAGCTGATCAAAGAGACCTTCTCGGCACACCGTCGGATTCTCTTTGACGGAAACGGCTACTCCGAGGATTGGGAAAAGGAAGCTGCACGCCGTGGGCTGAGCAACCTGCGCACCTCGGTAGATGCCTACAAAACCTTTATGGATCCCAAAAACGTCGCGCTGTTCTCGTCTCTCGGCGTTATGAGCGAGGTGGAAATGCGCTCCCGTGAGGAAATCTACTTTGAAAACTATGCCAAGATCATCAACATTGAGGCATTGACCATGATCGTAATGGCGTCGCGCGATTATATTCCCGCAGTGGAGGGATATATCGCACAGATCGCTGACACGGCAACCAAGAAAATGGCGGTCTGCGGTGAAGCCTCCTGCGACGTGGAAAAAAGCATTATCTCCCGTCTTTCCGAATGGAATTCCAAAGCCTTCCACACCGTGGAGCGCTTGCGCGAGGCAGAGACCGTGGCTGCATCGATCGTCGGTGCCAAGGAGCGCGCCGAATGCTACTGTAACCGCGTGCTTCCTCTGATGGAGGAGCTGCGTCAGGCAGTGGACGCCATGGAGACCTTGACCGCCTCCAAGTGTTGGCCTGTTCCCACCTACGGCGACATGATGTTCCGCGTATAACAACCAAAATAACAAGCATACGCCCTGCAATTCTTGCGAATTGCAGGGCGTATATCGTTTATTTGAAGATATTAATGGAAGGGAATCAATTCTCCCCAGCCTTTCTCGTCATCATTCGGGGCAATCGTAAGACCATCCTCCGTATCATTTTCGTTACTTTCTTCGGTATATTCCGCAGTGGTCAGCGTTACCGTTGAGCCGTTTGCCGAGGTAATGGCAATCACAGCCTGCGCATTTCCCTGCATGGGGCTTGCTTCAACAAACACGATCACGTCACCTGCCGCATAGGTCTCCTCACCGTAGGTCACGGTCACGTCACCCGTAAAGGTCAGCTGCATTCCGCTTGACCAAGCCAACTGAATATAATAGGTCTGCCCCGCCGCCAGTGTCACGGTCATCTCGTTGTTGACGGGATGGAAGGGATTGTTGGTCACGTTGGAATAGTTGTTCCAAGGAGCGGGGTTGGCTTCGGTGCCGTACACGGGAGCCTGACGGATCGTCACCTCGGCATCCAAGGTATCGCCAAACATAAACAAATGATCTGCCGTTCCCGTCAGCTCGTAGCCCGTAGGAAGATCGGTTGTCGCAATGCTTGCATAATAGAAGCCGTTGGCATCGGGAATCAACGTAAAGGTAGCAACGCCGTTTGCGTTTGTGCCGTTGATTTAACAGTAAAGGTATTGTTGACCGAATCGTAGAACACCAAAGAAACCGTCACAGCTCCCACCGTGTATGTCGCACCGTCGGCATCCTTCACGGTCACCTTGTAGGTCTGCTCGGTTGCCGCCGTGGGGGCTGGCAGAGTGATCTCAAGCGAGGTGGACGCAAAGGTTTCAAACTCGGCGGATGCCGTCACGCTGTCCGCCGTAACCACCACGCGGTAGTTGGTAAGGCTGTTCAAGCCCTCAAAGGTCACACTTCCCGTAGCGTCGGTCGTTTTGGTTGCAAGAGGGGAATCTGATTCCGTGCCGTAAATAGCAACAGCGGCTCCCGACTTGAGATTTCCGTCATGATCCTTTACCGTAACGGTCTTATTGATCGTCGTATTGCCGCCAACCAGATACACCGTTGCGCTCTTTTGCTCGGCAGTCAGCTCCCACGAGGTAGCGTCTCCCGTCAGCTGATAGCCGTTGGGACAATCCAACGTTGCCGTATAAGCATCGGCAGGCAGCAAAAAGATCACCTCGCCGCGCGCATCGGTCTTGGCATTCGCAACCGCCTCTCCCGACTTTGCGATCTTTACGTTGACGTCTGCAATTCCCGTCAGCATATCGGTCACCTTGATCTTGTACTCCGAAAGAGAGATCGTCAACGAGGTCGCCCCAGCAGCAAAGGAAAACTCCTGCGTGGTGCTTCCCGCATATCCCGTAGGAAATTTATTGATCTTGACGTGATAATCGGCAATATTTTCGCTCTTGTCCAGCACAATGGTGGCAACACCCGTTGCGTTGGTCATTACGGGAGCCAAACACAATTCTCCCTTGCATGCCTGCACGCGCACGCCCTCCAGACCGCCCTCGGAGGTTTGGATCTTTACGGTGTAGGTGCTTTTTTCGTTTCCCGCAGGATTTTGTTCTCCTCCTGTCGGTGCAGTAGTAGTCACACTGTCATTCTTGGTTTGCTCTGCAGTGCCCTCTCCGTTGCCCGCCTGGCTAACGCAGGAACAGATCAGAAGTGCCACACACAGCAAGAGGCATAAAAGCGCAACAAGACGCGCTCCGATATTCATTGTTTTCATAAGCTCTCCATCCTCTTTTTCGTCCACGGTCACGCCGCAGACGTTTTTTTACATTATATCATTTTTTGAAAGTTTTTGCAACAGATTTTTTCAAAAAGTCAAAATCAGGTTTTTTCCACGATCACAGCGGCAACGCTTTCGGCACTGCTGTTGGAAAGCACCTCAATTTTGATCACCGTATCCTTTGCGGAGACGGGAAGTGTGATCTTTCCGTCAACAGCAACATAGGTTTTTCCGTTATAAGTAACCTTAAGGTCTCCGTTGGCATCCACAATCTCAAAGAGCAGATCTGCGGCAGTTGTCTTCAGATAAATCGGGGTTCCCTTTTGTACAAGAATCGCACCGTTGGTGTCCGCACCAAGCTTGACAGGGTTTGCTTCACTTCCGGACGTGTTTTTCGTTACTGTTTTGTAGTATCCGCAGGCAAAAAAGGGCATCATGTCGGGATTGACCGCAACGTTTCCAAAGAGATAATTTCCCGATTGGGAATTGAACCAGCCCTTCCACGCCCCCATCGTTTCCATCACGTACACAAGCTGCTTGGTCAGCGGACACGCTCCGTTGACGGGATCGCAGATTGCAGTATAATCAAAAATCAGCTGATTGTAGGTCTCCTTGTAAAGAAAGTTTCCTTCCTCGTCATAAAAATGCGCCCCAAATTGGCTCATTTCGGCAGCCCCGTAGATGGTTCCACCATCTCCAAGATATCCACTTGCCGTATTGAGACGTATATAAACGATGGGACCGTCAGCAGTTCCAAAATGGTAAAATCCGTCGGCTTCGTTAAAAATCACACTCACGGGGTTCGCTTTGATATCCACCGAGGTGAAGCCCGAAAACGTCCAGTTGAGATAATTGATGCGCTTAAGATCCTCAACTCCCGGCAGCACGGTTCTCCACTCCACGTCAACGGGAGAAAAGGCGGGCTCTCCCACACGCTCCACAACAAGCAGGCAATCGGTCACGCTTTCGCTTTTTGGCATCACACCGATCAGATACGGCGTGGTGGTAGCCTCACTGTCTCCGATATAAGCACTGCGGATCTCCAGCTCCAGCATTTTGTTCTCCACGGGAAGGAGTGAATCCTTGGAACCGTTGAGATTTCCGCCGTAATAGCCAAACTCAAATCTCGCATCCGAGATCACGCTAATGTGATAGATCCCAGAACGGGTAGGACGGAACAGAAAGTAAGTACGGTCAGCGGTATTCAGATCCTGTAGGCGATAAGCGCCCTCGGAGATCTTATACGCCTCGCAGGGAATGGTCGCATTGCGCTCATGGGAATACCCCTGCACGCCCTCGGTTTCGGAATAAACGTTGTAAAGTGTCACTGTCAAGGCAGGGGCATCGGGGGTCAATTTCAGCGCATTGGTGTCAAATTCGTAGGACGCTCTTGTGGTTTCGCTTGGAAAATCCAATTCCACGCCGTATTCTCCGTCCTCTATTTTAAAGAAAACCTTTCCGTCCTCTCCCGTCACCTTCATAGCAACGGAATCGCCGTTTTGCGTGATTTTTACAATCACGTCCTTGATTCCATTGCCAAAATAATCGGCAACCGTCACGGAATATCCCGCCCCTGCGGCAGGAGCATCGGTCGTCTCCTCTGCGCGCGAGGGCGTTTCGGTTTCGGTCGGCAGCCCATCCGTACAAGCCGAAAAAGCCAACAAACAAAGCAAAGCCAACAAGAGTCCGCGTATCATTCTTCGTTTCATAAAAAGCGAAGCTCCTTTCTAAACACACTTCCGATGCCTCGCAATCGTCGCAAAGCATCGGAAGTCTTTTTTGCGGGTTCAAATGCACGAATTTTGCAACACGTGTGTTAAAATCCGTCCTTTATGCCCCCATATGATCGTAGTAATAACAGAATTTTTGCCAAGCGTTTTCCACGCCCTCGAAGGTGTATTTGTCAACGATCAGCTGCAGGATCTGTGCCAAGCGCTCATCCACCGCCACGCAGCCATTGCGCTCACTGCCTGCCGCTCCGTCCTCAAAGCTTTCCAGCTTTTCAAGATATGCAGAAATTTCAGAGGTCAGATCCTGACCGTCACCGTGATATTTTCCGTTGGCAACATCCTTGACGTCATTTTCATAAGTTGCATACAATTCATCTCCCCAATATTCCTTCAGCTTCTCCGCGTAGTTGGTGGGATACTGCTTCATATAGGAGGCGATGACGTGGTCAATCTCCGACATACTGAAGTTAAAGCCGCCCATTTCAATCATTTGCCGAATCGAATTTACAAACAGGGGCGTGGATTGTACGAAATCTGCGTAAAGTCTACCGCCCACGCTGCCGTCAGCGCGTTTTTCGTGATAGTAGCCGTCTACCAACACTACGTCAATGCCGAGAATAATCGTCGCGCCGGTAGAGCCGTCTGCGTTTTCCTCATAGGTGAAGGGGCCGGGAGATACCAAACGGAAATAATCGTAGCTCTCGCCGATAAACTCAATGGTATAGGTCAAGCTACCCGCAGCGGTAACATCCCAGAATCCAATACTGATATAGTATTCCTTACCCGCCTCCAGATAGACGACCATATTACAGTTTGTGGTATCGTAGTTATCTCTTTGTACGTTTTCATAAACAAAGTACGCATAATCATCAAACTTATCGCCCGTTGCGGTAAAGATCCATGCATCCACGGGCAGCTCGCTGTCCGAAACAATGCGATACGCCCCCGACACGGTGGGCTTAAACAGATATTTGTATCCTCTGGGCATCAAGGTATGCGTATAGGTGATCTCATTGTTGACCGTGTTGCTCTCGGTGGAAAGCACGGCATCATAAGCCGAATAGGGTGCAAGTCCCTTGATAGGATCGGCGAGCTGTACACCGTCGGTACCGTAAGCGTGATAGTATTGGCAGATCTGTAGCCACTGTCTGGGCTCATCCCTTTCCACGCCCACGCACTCGGCAACCTTTTCCAAAAGGAACTTTAATCTTTGGTTGACGGGACAAAGTCCGTACATCGTACCGTTGATGGAATAGTTGGAATATACCTCCAGCTCGTCAACGTAATTAACACCGTTAGCATCAACGATTTTACCGTTGTACGCCAGCGCATAAATGGTGGTTTCGGGAGCAAATTGGGAATATCCCATGAGATTTGCAAGAAGAAGCGGTCCGTTGACACTGTCCACATGATAGTAGCCGTCGGTTTCGTTATAAAAGACCTCTACGTAGTGGTCGTAGCCCGAAGCATCCTCCTTCAAACCCGTAGCGGCATTTCGGATGATATAAGTGGGAGTGTCAATATCGGACTCCTTGACAATACGAAGATTATCAATATAGACGGTATCCTCACCCACGTCATCGCTCGTATCCTTGTAGAAATAGAGACAAAGCTGATACGTGCCGTCCTCAAGCGCCACGTAAGGATAGCAGGTCTGCCAATCCTCACTGACACCCGAGACGGTGTAGATCTCCTTGCTGTCAACGATCACAGACATTAAGTCAACTCCCAATTCGGTGGAAGCAAACCAATCAAACGCCAACGCGTCTCCTGCCTTCATCTCAATATCTGCGTAAAGCGTTGCGTAGGAGAAGGGCTTGAATGCATTGGAGGTCTTAATACAGGAGCTACCCGTTTGACCGTCCTTGGACCCGACAACAAAGGGCCATGAATACTCGGCTCTGCTCTCATCGGTCTCCCCGTAAAAGCGGATGTTAACGCCATTTGCAACGTCAACGGCAGCCGCAAGCTCGTCGGATGCAGGCATCTGTACGTCGGGCTTTACAACAGGCGTCAGCGTGGAGGGATCGGTAATGATCTCCTGTACATAATTGTCACCCGTAAAGCGATTAAACACGGTGGTAAACTCGTTTTTGGTCATTGCGCCCGACACCAGCATACAGATCACGCCGTAGCGGTCAATGACGATCGAGGTAGGAAAGCCCTGCAGCTCAAACGAGGAAACCACGTTTGCGTTATCGTATGCCAAGGGGAAGGTCAAGCCCCCCTCAGGAAGCGATGCGGCGTAATTCTTTAAAAAGTCGGCGATGGCTGCATTGTCGTCATAAGGCGAAAGCGCCACAACCTCTACCTGATCCTTGAACTGCTCGTAAACCTCATTCAGTGCAGGAAACTCCTCCAGACAGTACTGACAGCCGTCGTACCAGAAGTTGAGCAGAACCATCTTCTTTTCCGCAAGCACCTCGGAAAGCTTTACCGTCTTTTTCCCATCATAGGAGGTAACGGTAAAGTCACACATCACGTCACCCAGCTTATAGGTCAGATTGGAAACGGAGGGCTGCTTGGTGCCGTCGGTGATCACCGAGGAGGTCAGCGTAATGGTCATGCTGTTGCCCGTGAGCGCATAGCCCTCGGAATTGACGTTGTATCCCTTCGGAACGCCCGAAAGCACCACGCGACAATCGGCAGAGGGCTTGGCACTGACGGTGGCAAATCCTTTTTTGTCGGTAGACGAATATCCGAGGATCACCTCGTCGTCGCCCGTTCCCTTGTAGATGTAGACCTTGACGTCCGACATCGGCATACCGCCAAGTGTTTTGACCTGTACGGTGTAATTGGTCTTTCCGTCACTCCCTGTGGGAGGCTGTGTTTCGGTAGTCCCCTGATTTCCCGTCGTCCCAAGATCGGGACCTTCGGTTCCAGGACAACCGGTCATCGCAAGCAGCGTGCAGGCAATCAGCAAAAACGCCAAAAGCGTTACCGAAAGCTTCTTCATTCGTTTCATGTTTTACTCCTTCGTTTTTATTTTTCATATCCTAAAAATGATCTCACAGTGTTGTAGCTATGAAACGCCATTATATAGAATACCACAAACAAAGCAAAAAATCAATAGCTCCCCCGAAAAAATTTGACAAAAAACGAAAAATTCTTCAATTGTTCATATATATTTGCAAAAATCCCTTGCATTTTCCGATAAGATGTGGTACAATAAGGGGTGTGCTTGACATTTTTATTATATGCTACACAAAAATACAAGTCTTGGAAAGGCAAGGAAACAGATGAAGAACAAGAAAATTCTCACCCGCCTGATCGTATCACTGATCGCCATTGTTACGGTGCTTTCCACCGTGTTGGCATCTCTGCTGCTTTCGGGCAACCACACAACGGCAGGATCCTTCATACGACTGTTTGACGGCGACGTCCAAACAAACATGAAGGACTATCTTGACAGCAACGTGGTGCATAAGCTCCCAGATCACGTCAAGGATACCGACCTGATCTCGGTCATCGTGCGTACAGAGGAGACTGCACTGCTCGATGCATATCAGAGCGCGCCCTCCGGCATGAGCTTTGCCGAGTTTGCCCGCACCGAGGAGGCAGCCGCAATCAAGGCTGATCTGCGTGCGAAGCAGACCGAGCTGATCGCAGAATTGGATAACGCCAAGATCAGCTACAAGCTGGGCAGCGAGTACGACACGCTCATGGGCGGCTTTGAGATCAACCTGTTGGCAGGCGACTTTGAAAGCCTTTGCGACGTGCTTGGAGATCGTGCCACCGCAATCGTGGGCGAGGTCTACAACGTAGCGGAGACCAAGCTGGTTGAAAACAAGGTAGACGTTTATGAGACGGGTATCTTTGACAGCTCCGACTTCGCTTATGACGGAACCGGCGTTGTGGTCGCAGTGCTTGACACGGGTCTGGACTACTACCACACGGCATTCTCCACCGCAAACTTTACCGCGGACAGAAGCAAGCTGGGAATGACCTTTGAGGACGTAGAGACATTGATCGGCAATACCGTCGCAACCACACAGCACGGCAACGGCTTGACCGCATCCGACGTTTACGTCAACGAAAAGGTTCCCTACGCATACGACTACGCAGATTACGACTCCGAGGTCTATCCTCTGCTCAGCGAGCACGGAACGCACGTTGCGGGCATTATCGCGGGTAAGGACGATACCATCACCGGTGTTGCTCCCAACGCACAGCTCGTCATCATGAAGACCTTCTCCGACCTTGCACAGTCGGCACGTACCTCCTGGATCCTGACGGCACTTGAGGATTGCGTGGCATTGGGCGTTGACGTGATCAACATGTCGCTCGGTACCGCCTGCGGCTTCAGCCGTGAGACCGACAAGGAAGCCGTATCCGGCGTTTACGACAAGATCCGCAGTGCAGGCATCAGCCTTGTGGTTGCGGCATCGAACAGCTATACATCTACCTACGGCTCCGAAAAGAACGGTAACCTTGGATTGACCTCCAACCCCGACAACGGCACCGTAGGCTCTCCCGGAACCTACGAGAGTGCACTTTCCGTATCTTCCATCAGCGGTAAAAAGACCCCCTACCTTCTTTATAACGGTTCTATCATCTACTTCACCGAGTCCAGCAGCCGTACCGCAGAGGAAAAGGATTTCTTCGCAGAGATCTTCTCCGATGGAACCGATTCCCTGCAGCTTGAATATATCACGATCCCCGGTGCAGGACGTACCGCCGACTATACCGGCATCGACGTCAAGGGCAAGATTGCTCTGGTACGCCGTGGCTCCACCACCTTTGAGGAAAAGGCAAACACCGCAGAAAAGCAGGGTGCCGCAGCCGTTATTATTTACAACAACGTCTCCGGTGACATCAGAATGAACGTTGGTGACACCAAGATTCCTGTCTGCTCGATCGGTCAGGACGAGGGTGAGCTTCTCGCTGCGGCAGGAACCGGCTATATCGACATCAACCGCTCGCAGACCTCGGGTCCCTTCATGTCCGACTTCTCCTCCTGGGGCCCCACTCCCGATCTTGGCATCAAGCCCGAGATCACCGCACACGGTGGATCGATCTATTCCGCAGTTCCCGGTCAATCCTACGATAAGCTTTCGGGAACCTCGATGGCTTGCCCCAACGTGGCAGGTATCACCGCACTGCTCCGCCAATACGTCAAGGAGAGCTTTCCCAACATCGCCAACGACCCCGTTGAGGTGACGGCATTCATCAACCGCCTCCTGATGTCTACCGCGGATATCGTTTATAACACCAACGGACTTCCTTACGCCGTCAGAAAGCAGGGCGCAGGTCTTGCCAACATTGACAAGGCTGCCGCAACCGCCGCTTGCATCCTGACCTACGACCGCAAGGACAGCTCGATCATGAACAAATCCAAGATCGAGCTTGGTGACGATCCCAACAAGACCGGTGTTTACACTCTCAAATTTGCCGTTCAGAACTTCGGCACCGCTGATCTCTCCTACAGTCTTTCTTCTTACGTTATGACCGAGGGCGTCAGCGAAACCAAGACCAACGACGGTAAGACCACCGTTGACGAGCTTGGCTACATTCTTTCGGGTGCCGTTATGAGCTTTGAAGCGGCAACCAACGCAACGCTTTCCGCAGACAAAAAGTCGGTAACGGTTCCCGCAGGACAAACGGCAGATCTGACCGTCACTCTGACACTGAGCGATGTCGACAAGCAGTACATCGAAAGCTCCTTTGCAAACGGCATGTACGTTGAGGGCTTTGTGATCCTCAACAACGCCGATGCAAACGGTGTGAGCCTGAACGTTCCCTACCTCGCCTTCTACGGCGACTGGACCAAGGCTCCCATCTTTGACCTTGACTACTACGCAACCAATGCAGACGAATTGGACGACTCCATTGACCTGCTTGACAAAACACTTCCTGATGCATACGCAACCCGTCCGATCGGAAGTCTGTACGACGACTACATCAACTACCTCGGTTCCTATTACTTTATTCAGGATCCCTCGGCAAAAAAGATCGCCGCAAGCCGCGATTACATTTCGATCTCCAACGTAGAGGGTGCCGTACACTCGCTGGAATACGTTTGGGCAGGTCTGCTCCGCAGCTGAGCCTCGGTGGTCATCACCATCACCGAGTATTCCACCGGCGAGGTTGTATTTGAAAGAACCGAGACCGATATCCGCAAGTCCTACGGCGACGGCGGATCGATCTACCCCGCAAGCATTGACATTGAGTTTGATGCCACAGAGCATGACCTCAAAAACAACACCGCCTACACCGTAACACTCAAGGGCTACCTTGATTACGGAGACGGCGGAGAAAACACCAACCTCTCCAATACCTTTACCTTCCCGCTGGTCACCGACTTCCAGGCTCCCGCGGTAACCGACTGCGAGTTCTACACCGAGTACGATAAGGCAAGCAAGACCACGCGTCTGTACGCAAAGGCTGCCATCTATGACAACCATTATTCTATGGCATCCATGCTCGGATACGTTTCGGAGACCGCCGACGGCTACTTACTCAATAGCTTTGAAAAGTATCTGACTCCCGTTTATTCCACCTTTAACTCCACCTCGTACGTCACCTTTGAATTGACCGACTACATCGATGAGATCCGCAAGAACGCCTTTAACAAGAACTGCTTTACCATTGCGGTCTACGACTATGCAATGAACGAAGCGACCTACGAGATCGAGCTTCCCGACGAGTTCACCGATTTCTACTTTGCAGAGGAAGAAACCGGCTTGACCCTCAGCCCCAATGAAATTTACACCCTGACTCCTCTTTGCTACCCCGGCACCGAGTGGACGGAGCTTTTGGATTACAGTGTTTCCAACACCAAGGTTGCCGCCGTGGTCAACAACAAGCTTGTTGCCGTCGGACCCGGAAAATCCAAGGTCTACGCGCAGGATCCCAACACCAAAAAGATCGCAAGCTTCTCACTTACCGTCCTTGCCGAGAACGAGGAGGGCTACGTCCGTTACGACAAGCCTGTTGCCGACACCTTTAAGCTCACGGGCTATTACGTCGAAAAGGCTTATTACCAGCTTGCCACCGAGGATCGTGAGATTGGCTCGCAGGGTGATGAGGCAAAATTTGCATCTACCAATAACTACGCACTTTCCATGTACCCCTCCGAATCGGTCACGTTGCGCTGGATGCTGGACGCATACTTCCCAAGCGACACCGAGGTCGTATTTGAATCGAGTAACGAAAACCTTGTAAAGGTGGACGAAAAAGGAACCATCACCGCAGTTGCCGAGGGATTTGCAACCGTTTCGGTACGCGTGATGATGGACGGAAAGAGCACCTATTATTCACAATCCATCAGCATCACCATCAAAAACCCCTACATCACTCTTGGTCCCTCCCTGCAGCATTACTTTGGTAACGGCGGCTTGGTGGAAATTCCCAAGGAGCTGGGCATCACCGACATCGGACAGTACGCATTTACAAACTATGAGTACATTTTGAAGGACGAGAACGATGAGATCTCCGAGGACGATCCCAGTGCCACCAAGATCTGGTACATTGGTGACAACACCATTGAGGAGGTCATCATTCCCGAGGGCGTGGAATCCATTGGTCCGTACGCCTTTGCAAACCTGACCGCACTCAAAAAGGTCACCCTTCCCTCTACGCTGACCCGTATCGATTACGGCGCATTCTCGGGATGCACCTCGCTGACCGAGGTCGTTGGCATCGAGCACGTCAAGCTGATCAACAAGGACGCCTTCTACAACTGCAACCTGCTTGGCACATTGGTATTCGGCAATGCAATCGCCATTTCCACCAACGCCTTTGCAGGCAATGATATGCTGGAGGCTGTGGTTCTGCCCGAAAGCACGCAATCCATTGGTGCTTATGCCTTTGCGGGCAACTCCTCGCTCAAAACCATTACCATCAACGCCGAAAAGCTGAAGCTTGGTCAATACGCCTTTGCAAACTGCGCGATCACCGAGATCAGCATCAACGCAGCCGTGCTTCCCACGGGCTTGTTTGACGGCTGTACCAAGCTTGCATCGGTCACCATCGGTAAGGACGTTGCCGTCATCGGCGAATACGTCTTCCGAAAGACCGCCGTTGAGGAATTTACGGTAGAACAGGGCAACACCGTATTCTTTGCACAGGATTCCAAGCCCTACCTGCTCAACGCAGATAAGACCGAGTTGCTTTTGGTCGCTCCCGCAACGTCGGGCAAATTTACAATCAACGAATCGACCGTAACCAAGATCGCGCACGGAGCATTCTCCGGCAACGACAACATCACATCGGTCAACCTTCCCAATGTCACGCAGATCGCAGACTATGCGTTTGCAGACTGTACAAGACTTGAGACGGCTACCTTTGGAACACTCCAAACGATTGGCAGTTACGCCTTCTACAACACCAAGCTGACAGCCACTCCCGATCTTTCGGCACTGCAAACGCTCGGTGCTTGGGCATTTGCCAAGACCCCCGTACTGAAGGTCAACATTCCCGCAGGTCTCACCGTAGGAGAAAGCGCCTTCAGAGATTGTCCCTCTCTTAACGCAGTTACCGTTGGCGATGGCGCAACGCTGGAAAGCAACGCCTTCCGTTTGGAGGTAACCGTATATCCCAACTTTGACGTTGCCTCTAAGGTACTTGAGGACGGAACAAGAGTCTACTATTATATCTTTAAGTCTCCGCTCAAGTCCCTGACCATCGGCAAAAACGTGACGATCGGCACTGCTGCCTTCTACGGTGCTGCCGAGCTTACCACGGTAACCCTTGGCGACGGCGCTGTGATCGGCGACGAAGCCTTCTACAACAATGCCGCACTGAAGAACATTGACCTTTCCAAGGCAGTTTCGATCGGCAGAGCCGCATTTGCGGGCGATATTCACTATTGCTGCAAGGATACAAGCTTCACCGAGCCCGTCATCAACCAAAGCGGAAACTATGAATCCGTTTATCAGGCACCCAAATTCACCAGCGTTGATCTTTCCTCCATCACCTCCTTGGGTGAATGGGCATTCTCGGCTTGCGACAGCCTGACCACCGTCAAGCTCAGCTCCGCAATCACCGAGATCCCCCGCTCTGCATTTGAAAGTTGCATCGCTCTGACAACCATCAATCTTGATAATGTAACAAAGATCGGAGACGCGGCATTCGTTCAAACCGCATTGACCACCGTAGAGCTTCCCAAGGTGGAAACCATTGGCGAGAGCGCATTCATTTACAGCGATAAGCTTTCCACCGTGGTCCTTCCCACAGAGGGTGCCGTTACGTTGGAAAAAGGCGCATTTGCTTACTGCGCAGCCCTCACCACTGTGACGGGCATGAAGAATGTTGTTTCCGTTGGGGATCTTGCCTTTGCACACACCGCATTGACCGAGGCTGATCTGACGTCGGCAACCTACATCGGTGATGCCGCCTTCTACAAGACCGAGGCTACCGAATTCAAGGTAACGCTTGGTAGCGCGCTGACCGACATCGGCAACAACCCCTTTGCATTCTGTATTCTCGCTCCCTTCTCAAGCACTGTATCCGAGTCCTTTAATAATAAGGAATACTTTACCACCGTTTACACCTACGATATCAACGATGTGATCCGCGTGATTGATGGTTCTCTCTACCGCGTCGTGCCCAACGGTCTGGAGCTGATCTCCTATGCCTCCATGGGTAATGACAGCGCCATCGTTGCCGAGGGCACCGTGCGCATCAGTGCAATGGCGTTTGCAGGCACCGACGTCGTCAAGGCGATCCTGCCGCAATCTCTGGCTTCCATCGGTGACAAGGCATTCTACAAGTGCAACAAGCTGACGCTTGTGACATTCACCAGCTATGATGCTCCTATTTTGGAGGAGGCATACGACTTTAACTACTATGCTTCTGCCGACAACCTTGCCGCTACGGGAACCTACACGGTTGACTTTACCAACGGCAACACCGAGGATCGCGAGGGTCTGGGCATTGTTCCCTACTTTATGTGGAACGCACTTGCCAACCCCTACAACATCTACTACGGTGCAAACTTTGTTGACTACATCGGTCACAATGACAACGCAGTGGTCATGAGTAAACCTACCAACGGACAAAACTACGATTCCTTTATCTTCTCCAAGTACTTTGACGTTGTGATCGAGGGTGCAGCCGCTCCCGACGAGATCACGCTGGCAGCCATTGCCGCAATCAACGCACTGCCCGACACGGTCAGCCTCTCCGACAAGCCTTTGGTATTGGCGGCACGCGAGGCATACGACAAGATCGCTTCTCTGGAGCAACGCGCACTCGTTAAGAACTACGCAAAGCTGCAGGAGGCAGAAAAGCGTATTGCAAACCTTGAGTATCTCCAAAACGGCGAAGAACAACCACAGCCCGAGGAGCCTCCCGTCGAAAAGGATCCTCTTTCCACCGAGCAGATCCTCTGCATCGTGCTTGGATCGCTTTTGATCGTTTGCATCGCGGCAATCGTTGTTCTTCTTGTGCTTTACCGCAAAAAGAACAAGCCCACGCCTCCCACCTCCACCGAGGAAGAAACCCCCGATGCGGAGAAAACGACCGACACCGAGGAAACGACTGACACCGAGGAAACGACTGAGACCGAAGAAGTAACCGAAACCGAAGAAGTAACCGAAACCGAAGAAGTAACCGAAACCGAAGAATCCACCTCTACCCCCTCGGAAACCGAGGCGGGGGAGGCGGAGGCTTCCGAAGAAAATTCCGAAAAGAAATCCGACGATGAATCGGAGAGAGCGTAAGCTTTCGGAGAAAGACAGATGAAAAAAATCATTAAGCTATTTCTGATGACTGTTCTTTTGGGATTGGCAATTGTCACCTTGTCCGCCTGCGCCGATTGGGAGCTTCCCTACGTCGACGCAGACGCCGAGGGCTACACCGTCAGCGTGCGGTTTGACGCCAACGGCGGTATGTTTGCGGGAACGAACAACGTCTACGTTGTGGACGTGTTCAATCCTGCCACCGCCAAAAAGAACGCTGAGGGCAAGGCTGAAATTGCTTTGATCGCTCCCGACGACAGTCGTCGCGAAAACAATGCCTTTGAGGTATCCAACACGGGATACTTTCTTGCAGGCTGGTATCAGGAGCGCACCCTGCGCACCGACGAAAACGGCAACGCGCTTGACGCCGACGGAAATCTCTGCTCGGCAAGCGGAAAGCCTCAGGGCTATGTCTATGGCGGCAGATGGGATTTTGAAACCGACCGCCTGACGGTAGACCCCAACAAAACCTATTCCTCTCAGGAAAACGTCCTGACGCTTTATGCGGCATGGGTTCCCTACTACACCTACGAATTTTACGCACTGAACGCAACCACAGGTCAATTTGAGCTGTACAGCACACAGCAAATGATGGAGCTGACACTCCCCGAATGGAATCAAAGCACGGGAAAGATCGATATGAAGCGATTCCCCGACCTCAACGGCAAAACCTTTGATAAGGCTTATACCGATGCTACCATGACCGAGGAGCTGACCGGCAAGATCGGCGGTTCGATCGACTACGAAAAGGGCATCGCCAACGCCGAGTCCATCAAGGTCTATACCACGTGGCTGGAGGGCGATTGGTTCAAGATCTACACCGCAAAGCAATTCTACGACAACAGCCGTCTTGGCGGCAACTACATTCTTTGCGCAGACCTTGATTTTTCCAATCAGGTATGGGCTCCCACCCTTGCCAAGGGCGAGTTCAAAGGAACGATCCTCGGCAACGGACACAAGATCTCCAACGTAAAGGTCACACAATCCGATTCCAGACAGGAAGCAGGCGGATTGTTTGGCAAGCTGCACGCGAGTGCGAAAATCGAAAACGTAACCTTTGAAAATCTGACCTACATTGTAACAGGCTCGATCAGCCCCAACGGCGCATCCTTTGGATTGCTTGCAGGCACGATCGCAGACGGTGCAGCTCTGACCGACGTACAGATCAGCGGTGCTTTGCAGATCGACGCTGCAAAGCTGATCGACGAATTCGGATTGGACATTTACGACATCGGTCTGCTCTGCGGAGAAGGCAAGTACGGCGAGATCTCTACCGACGGCATTACCTGCACGTTGACAAACAACGATGCAAACAAATTTGCGCTGACGGTCAACGATGACAAAACCGTAACCCTGACCGCAACAACAAACGGAACCAATTAAAGTTTTTATATATTAAAGGAGGAAATTATGAAAACAAGAAGACTCATTTCCATTCTGCTTTGCATTGCCATGTGCATCGGTGCCCTCGCATCGCTCTCGGCGTGCAGCAGCTGCAAGAACGAGAACACCAACAAGACCGACGCATTGGTAATCATGACCGAGGATCTTGACGGTCTGTTCAATCCCTTTTACGCTACCACGGGTGCCGACGGCACGATCGTTGGTATGACCCAGATCGGTATGCTGACCAGCGACTACGTCAACGGCAACGCAACCGTAGGCTGTGGCGATGATCAGGCTGTTGTTGTTAAGGACTACAGCATCAACCACGACAGTGTCACCAACAAGACCACCTACACCTTTGTCATCAAAAACGGCATCAAGTTCTCGGACGGCAAGCCCCTGACCATGAACGACGTCATGTTCAACCTTTACGTCTATCTTGACCCCGTCTACACCGGTTCTTCCACCATGTACTCCACCGATATCGTTGGTCTGCAGGCATACAGAACCCAGCAGTACCTCTCCGATGACACAGGCGCCGATGACAACATCACCTCGATGGCAAACACCCGCGCAAAGAACCGTATCAACGAGCTGATCAACCTCTTTAAGGAGACCGGCCGCACCAACACGCAGGGCTCTTACGAAGCAACCTACGCACAGATGATCGAAGCAATTGCCGCTTATGCGCCCTCCAACGGTTATAAGGAAGCCATCTCCAACGACGTTGCATCGGTTACCAACGAGCAGCTCAAGGCTGACTACGAGGAAACCCTGAGACTCTTTAAGGAAGAACTTGGCACCGACTACGTCAGCGCAAAGGAAGCTTACCTTGAGGAGCCCTACAAGACCGCTTTCACCAACCTCTGCAACGAAAAGGGCATCAACTACGACGTTCTTTCCTTTATGTATCATGAGGGCTACGTTTCCATCGAGTACGAAAAGGATCCCGTAACCAACAAGCCCATCAAGAGCCAGATCAAAAAGGTAACTCCCGAATACAACACCGGTGTTGCTGTTGATCAGGCTTCCGCAATCGAGTACGTTTACAACTCCAAGATCTCTACCGAGCTTCACATCATTCTCCAATACTGGGCAACCGCTCAAAAGCTGCAGACCGAATACTCCGCAAAGGCAAAGGAAGTCATTCTCCGTGCCAACATGGTTGACGGTCAGCTTGCTATCCCCAACATCTCGGGTATCGTTTCTCTCGGTCACACCACCGACGTTGCAAGCATTACCACCGCAAACGGCACCTACACCGTAGCACACAACCACAACGCAGACGGTACCGTTACCAACCCCGAGGAATACGACGTGCTGCAGATCACCATCAACGGCGTAGACCCCAAGGCAATTTGGAACTTTGCATTTACCGTAGCTCCTCAGCACTACTACGCAGAGGGACGCACCGTGGACATTGCCAACAACAAGTTTGGTGTGGAATACGGCTCCTTTGACTTTATGAAGAACGAGATCCAATCCTCCAGAAACGTTAAGGTTCCCGTAGGCGCAGGTGCTTACAAGGCAACCAACAGCGCAAACGAGGATAACCCCGACGGCAACGCATTCTTCAGCAACAACGTCGTTTACTTCAAGGCAAACGAAAACTTTATGCTGGGTGTACCGAAGATCGAAAAGGTTCGTTACCAGGTTGTCAGCTCCTCCAACGCGATCAACGCACTGGAGACAGGCTCGGTTCACTTTGTAACTCCTCAGTTCACGCAGAAGAACATTGAAAAGCTCAACTCTCTTGCCGCAAACGGCATTGAAACCACCTACACCAAACAGCTTGGTTACGGTTATATCGGCGTTAACGCAGGTAAGGTCCCGGATATCAACATCCGTAAGGCAATCATGACCGCTATGGACACCAGCCTTGCCCTCAGCTACTATAGCACGGGTATGGCAGAGACCATCTTCTGGCCCATGTCCACCGTCAACTGGGCATATCCCAAGGCAGCAGACGGCAGCGCAGACCGTGACAACGGACACGACTACCCCGCAGTCAGATTCAACAGAGAAGAAGCAAAGCAAAAGATCCTTGACTTTATGGCAGCAGCAAACGTTACCGAGGGTGACTCCAAGCTCTCCATCAAGTTTACCATTGCAGGCGCAAACCTGACCGACCACCCGACCTACCAGACCTTCCAGAGTGCCGCAGACCTGCTCAACGAGTGTGGCTGGGACATTGAGGTCGTTCCCGATACGCAGGCTCTTACCAAGCTCTCCTCCGGTTCTCTTGCCGTTTGGGCAGCTGCATGGGGCTCCACCATCGACCCTGATATGTATCAGGTCTACCACAAGAACTCCACCGCAACCAGCACGCTGGCTTGGGGCTACCGCGAGATCCTTGCCAACGAGGCACAGTATCCCGAGGAAAACGCAATCCTGAAGGATCTGAGTGATAAGATCGACGCAGCACGTGAGATTGAGGATCAGGCAACCCGTTCCGCACTTTACAAGGAGGCTATGAGCCTGGTGCTTGACCTTGCCGTTGAGCTTCCCGTATATCAGCGTATGGTTCTTTACGCTTACAACGCAGAAGTGATTGACACCTCCACGCTGCCCGAGGAGATCAACCCCTATTCTTCGCCTCTGGACCGCCTCTGGGAGATCGAATTCGCCAACTAAGGCATTGCTTGTTTGGAGTAAATTATGTTAAAATACATTGTGAAACGACTCTTGCTGTCGATTTTGATCCTCTTGGGCGTTTCGCTGATCATCTACATTCTCGTGCGCTGTATGCCGTACGACTTCGTAAGTAACAAGATCAGTGCGCTGCAAAGCAACACCTCCTTGGATGCAACGGCAGTAGAAAAAATGTACGAAATGTACGGTCTGTCCGACAGTAGCTTTTTGGGAATTCTCAAGGGCTACGTCAATTGGCTGGCAGCACTGTGCAGATTCGACTTTGGTAAAAGCTTTGTTTACGGCGACTCGGTATTAAACGTTATCGTGGATCACATGGGTGTATCCTTTGCCGTAGCATTGATTGCAACCTTCTTTGAGTTTTTGATCGCGATCCCGTTGGGTATCACTGCGGCAACGCATCAGTATTCTCTGCGTGACTATATCGTGACGATCCTCGTCATGGTTGGTATCTCGCTCCCGACCTTCTTCTTTGGACAGATCTTAAAGGATGCTCTTGCCATGAAGCTTGGTTGGTTCCCGCCCTCGGGTCTTGTGGACGCGACCAAGGACTTTTCAAACGTCTTTGATCTTGTACTCGACTACCTGCGGCATATGTTCATACCGATCCTGACCGTGGTCATTTTGAGCATTGGCGGACGTATGAGAATGACGCGTACCAATATGCTGGAGGTGCTTTCCTCCGACTATATCCGTACCGCGCGTGCCAAGGGCTTAAAGGAAAAGGTGGTCATCTACAAACACGCCTTCCGTAACACCCTGATCCCGCTCGTTACCTCTTTGGCAGGGCTTCTCCCCTCGCTGTTCTCGGGCGCGATCATTACCGAGCAGGTCTTTGACCTGCCCGGTATCGGTAACGTTGCCTTTAAGGCGATGATGCAGGCGGACATTCCCTTTATCATGGGATACAATATGTTCCTTGCTCTGCTTAGTGTCATTGGTGTTTTGCTTGCCGACCTGATGTACGCCGTGGTTGACCCGCGCGTCAAACTTTCCTAAAAGGAGGTCTTGATCATGGATCAGAATGAAAAACTGAATCAAAGCGAGGAGATCTCGCTGCAAGCCTCCCAAAATGAAGCCGAGGCAGTCCCCGCCGCCGAGGACGAGCCTCTGGAAAAGAACGTCCGTTTGATGTCCCCCATGCGCATGGTCATGCGCCGCTTCTTCCGCTCCAAGCTGAGTATCGTAGGACTTATCATGATCGTATCTCTGTTCCTCTTTTGTTGGATCGGCCCCTTGGTTTATCCCGGTTGGGGAGAGACCGAGCAGGATATGTCGGGAAAGATCGAATATACGATGGCTCCCATCACCTACACCAACGCGAGCGGCGAGGAGGTCACCTTTTATCAGGTGGTGGAAACGGGAAAACGCATCAATTCGCTTGCAAAGCCAAGCTCGGATCATATTCTCGGCACCGACAAGGACGGTAGAGACGTCTTTACCCGCTTGATGTACGGCGGACGTATCTCGCTGGCGGTCAGCTTTATCGCCGTGTTTGCCATTACGCTGTTTGGCGTGGTATTCGGCGGTATTTCGGGCTACTTTGGCGGCGCGGTCGATAACGTCATCATGCGTATCTGCGATATTTTGATGTGTTTGCCCGGATTCCCGATCCTCCTGATCATCAGTACCCTTTTGGATGCTGCAAACGTCGATTCGTCCGTGCGTATCTACTTCCTCATGGCGTTCCTGACCCTGTTCTCGTGGCCGGGCACCGCACGCCTTGTCAGAGGTCAGATCCTTTCTCTGCGTGAGCAGGAGTACATGGTTGCCGCCGAGGCAATGGGCTACTCCACCAAGCGCAAGATCTTTAAGCATCTCGTCCCCAACGTCATGCCTCAGCTCATCGTCTCCATGACACTGTCCTTGGGTAGCATGATCCTGTACGAGGCGTCGCTCTCCTACCTGAACATGGGTGTGCGCGCGCCCTACGCCGCTTGGGGTACGATGATCAACATTGTAGCCGAGGACCAAAACATTCTGCAAAACTTCTTTAACGTATGGGGCCCTCCCGGAATTTGCATCATCATTGCAGTGCTGGCATTCAACTTTATCGGTGACGGTCTGCGCGATGCACTCGACCCCAAGATGAGGAGGTAAGCGTGATGAAAAAGAATACCGAAAAAGCAAAAAACAATCATTATCTATCGGGTAAGGAAATCCGCGCCATCGCCAAGGAAAACGCCAAGGTGATGAAGGCGTTGGAAAAGCGTAAGCACCGCAACGCCGACGAGAGTGAGTTTCTTTCCACCATGAAGGACGAGAAAAACATCCTTGAGATCGAGGATCTGCACACCTATTTCTTTACCGATCAGGGTGTGGTCAAGGCCGTCAACGGCGTTTCCTTCAACGTTCCGCAAAACGCGGTGGTCGGCGTGGTCGGCGAATCGGGCTGCGGAAAATCGGTCACAAGTATGTCGGTCATGCAGCTTTTGCAGGGACCGCAGGGACAGATCTATTCGGGACAAATCCGCTTTAAGGCATACGACTACCGCCGTGACGCCAAGGGCAATCCCATCGCTACGGGCGAGAAGGACGGCAAGGCGCACTTTGAAATGGAAGAAAAGGTATATGACATTGCCAATATGCCGATCAACGAGATCCACCGCATCCGCGGCAGACAGATCTCCATGATCTTCCAAGAGCCGATGACCTCGCTCAATCCCGTGTTTACCATTGGTAATCAGCTGGATGAGGTCACCTTTATCCACACCCCCGGTGCCACCAAGGAGGACGCCAAAAAGCGCTCCTTGGAGATGCTCAACCTTGTTGGTATCGCAATGCCCGAGCGTGTGTACAACTCCTACCCCCACGAGCTTTCGGGCGGTATGAGACAGCGTGTCATGATCTCCATGGCGTTGGCGTGCAACCCTCGTCTGATCATTGCCGATGAGCCTACCACGGCGCTTGACGTAACCATTCAGGCACAGATCCTGGATCTCTTGCGCGATCTGAAGGATAAAATCAACGGATCGATCCTCCTGATCACGCACGACCTCGGCATCATTGCCGAAATGGCGGACTACGTGGTGGTCATGTACGCAGGACGCGTGATCGAAAAGGGCACAGTACAGGAAATCTTCCACAACCCCATGCATCCCTACACCATCGGTCTGCAAAAGTCCAAGCCGACCATGGATTCCGACACCGACACGCTGTTTAACATTCCCGGTAACGTTCCCAACCCCGTGAACATGCCCAATTACTGTTACTTTAAGGAAAGATGCTCCAAGTGCATCAAAAAATGCTCGGGCGATTATCCCGGTATGGTGCAGGTAAGTCCCACGCACTACGTGGCTTGCCATCTGTACGGAAAGGAGGAGAACAATGGCTGAAAATGAGATCAAAAATGCCGTAGAAGCCTACGACGACGAAGCAATTGCCAAAGCAGAGGCAGAGGCAAAGCAGGCAAGGATCGAAGCCGACAAAAAGCTCCCCTACGATCCCGAGGCACTTTTGGAAATCAGACACCTGCGCAAATGCTTCCCCATCAAAAAATCCTTGACGGGTAAGGTTTTGCAGGAGCTGATTGCCGTAGATGACGTTTCCTTTAAGCTCAAGCCCGGCGAGACTCTTGGTATCGTTGGAGAATCGGGCTGCGGAAAGACCACGCTTGGCAGAGCCATTCTCAAGCTTCATCAGCCCAGCGGCGGTCAGATCATTTTTGGCGGCAAGGACATCACAAGCTACAAGACCAAGCAGATGCGTGATATCCGTACCAAAATGCAGATCATCTTCCAGGATCCCTAGTCCTCCCTGCCCCCCAGAAGCACGGTTGGAGACATTCTCTCCGAGCCTGTGCTGGTTCACAACATCGTTCCCAAGGCAGAGGTCAAGGACTACGTCATGGATCTGATGGAGAAATGCGGCTTGCGTGATTACTACTATGAGCGCTATCCTCACGAGTTTTCGGGCGGTCAGCGTCAGAGAATCTGTATCGCACGCGCTCTTTCGGTCAAGCCCGAGCTGGTTGTCTGCGATGAGCCCGTATCGGCACTTGACGTATCCATTCAGGCACAGATCATCAACCTGCTCAAGGATCTGCAGCGGTCGATGAACCTGACCTATCTGTTCATCTCCCATGATCTTTCGGTGGTCAAGTTTATTTCGGATAAGATCGGCGTGATGTATCTTGGCTCGATGGTGGAATTCGGCAACAAAAAGGAGATCTTCTCCAATCCTCTCCACCCCTACACCAAGGCACTGTTCTCGGCAATCCCCAACCCCAACCCCGATATCAAGATGAACCGTATCGTTCTCAAGGGCGATATTCCCTCTCCCGCAAATCCTCCCAAGGGCTGCCGCTTCCATACGCGTTGCCCGCATGCGACCGAGGTCTGCAAGCACATCACCCCTGCCTACCGTGAGTACGAGCCGGGACACTACTGCGCTTGCCACCTTTATCCGCAGGATTGATTTGCCATGAAGAACGAAAAAAACAAGACCGAAAAAAAGAAAAAGGAAAAGATCATTTATATCGATGATGGCTCCACCGTGTTTGATATGTCGGGACTACAGCAAACAAAAAAGCCGATATTCCCCGATATTCACGGCTACAATGCCCCCAAACGGCGTCAAAAGTCGCCCTCACGGTGGAAAGCCATTGTACGCACCTACGTGGATAGCGTAAAGATGATGCTCCTGCCCATGCTGGTATTCATCGGGATCATTGCCGTGGCGTTTTTCCTGCTATGGTTGGTGTTCTACCTCCAAGCAGATGCACTCGCCTCGCATCCGCTCCCGCTGCTTTGATCACCGCAGGCAATGTCCGATCTTTTTTGACAAAAAGAGAATGCGTCAAAAAATCGACGCATTCTCTTTTTCTGTTTTTATTTTTTCCAAAGCTCTCTGTTGATGTTGGGCGTCAGCTGTGCAAGCATACCGCCGTCCACCACAAGCTCGGCTCCCGTGGTATTTCTCGACTCCTCACTGCCAAGATACCACGCCGCGTTTGCCACGTCCTCAAAGGAGGCAATGTCCTCTATGGGGGTGTAATTGGGCAGACAATATTTACAGTTGTTCTCATTGTTTTCCCAACGTGTGGTTTTGATCATTCCCGGCAGCACGCAATTGGAACGAATGCCGTATTTTCCCCAATCGATCGCAAAGGATTTTGACATTGCGTTGATTGCACTCTTGGAGGAGCAGTACGCGCATCTGTTTTCGGTGACACGGTGAGAGGACTTGGAGCCGATAAACACGATCGCTCCCCCGCCCTTTTCCTTCATCTGCTTTGCCGCCTCACGCGCCATCAAAAAGTTCCAACCGATGTTGGTGGTGTAGACCGCCATAAAATCGTTGACGTCCACCTCAAGACTGACCTGCCCGATACCAAGGTTGGCGGCATTGAGAACCAACGTATCCAACAGATACCCCTGCTGACGAATGTCCTCAAAAATGCCTTGAACCTCGTCCTCGTCCAGCCGTGTGGTCTGATATGCGTAGCCCTTGGCAAACACACCGTATTTTTGATGCAGTACCGCCGCCGCAGAGGTGGCTTTTTCTATTTGGCGACTCCCGATAAAAACATCGTAGTCCTCCTTTGCAAACCGCTCGGCAATTGCAAAGCCCGTTCCGCTATGCGCGCCGGTTACAAATACAGATCTTTTCATGAAAGCTCCCTCCATTTTACCAATCTGCTACACTGCCGTCCTCAAAATACTGTCGCGGCGTTGTCCATTTTCCATCGTATATTTTTTCGGCAAGTGCCGCTTCATCCAGCTCCACCCCTAAGCCCGCCGTGGTGGGAACGTCGATATATCCGTTTTTGATCACAAACGGCTCCTTGATATATCCCACGCCAAGGTCGCCCTTGTCGGGATTGCCGGGATGCTCCTGCACCAAAAAATTGGGCGAACAGGCATCCACCTGCAGGCAAGCCGCCAAGGAGATGGGGCCGAGCGGATTGTGCGGCGCGATCGAGCCAAAATAAAGCTCCATCATCGTTGCTATTTTTCTCCCCTCAAAGATACCGCCGCAGTGGCAAATGTCGGGCTGTACAATGCTGATCGCTTGCTTTTCGATCAGCTCGCGATACTGCCATTTTCCAAACAACCGCTCGCCTGCCGCGATCGGGATCGTGGTAGAGCGCGCAATATTGACCATACAGTCCACGTTTTCGGGCAGACACGGCTCCTCAATAAAGAAGGGCATATAAGGCTGCAGCTCCTCGGCAAGACGGATCGCCATAGCGGGACTGACTCTGCCGTGAAAATCAATGGCAAGATCAACGCCCCAGCCAATGCGCTCTCTGACGCGCGCAAAGCGCTCCACGTGTGCGCGTGTGTTGGCGGGACTATCCACCTGCTTGATGGGTGGAATGATCGAATATTTCAGCGCGGTGTAGCCGTCGGCAAGCCTTTGATCGGCGATCTCCAGCATTTCCTCTACCGAAAAATCTCCTACCGCCGCCGTCCGCTTGATGTGCGTGTACATGCGGATCTTATCTCTGCATTTTCCGCCCAGCATTTCGTAAACGGGACAGTTGTAATATTTTCCCTTAATATCCCACATTGCCTGCTCTATGCCGCTGATTGCCGAGAGCATCAAGGGGCCACCTCTGTAAAATCCACCTCTGTAAAGTGCTTGCAGATGATGCTCTATCATCATCGGTTCCTTTCCGATCAGATACTCCTCAAACTCACGGATCACCGCCTCCACCGCTGTACAGTGCCCCTCCAGCACGGGCTCGCCAAGTCCGTACAGATCGGTGTCGGTGTGCATTTTTAAGAACATCCAGCGAGGCTTTATCTTGATGACCTCCAGACGTGTGATTTTCATTTCAGCGTTACCTCCTTGTAAAATTCGGGAACTATTTTTTTCTCATATGGAAAATCATTCATGTCCTTTTCGTCAAACAACCCGCAATGCATTGGTACGGCAACCGCACCGATGCGCCGACAAAACCGCGCGGCATCGGTCATATTCATATTATTGCCAACCCCATTGACGGGAAGAAAAACGGCATCGATCTTTTGGGGAAGCGAATCCAAAATCCTTTCGTCGTACAAGGTATCCCCCGTGACGTAATAGGTCTTGTCCTCCGCCGTGATCAAAACACCGATGGCAAAAGGATCCGAATGGTTGGCGTACACCGCCTTAAAATGCACCCCTTTTTCGGTCCACTCGGTTCCCGCGTTAAAGGAAACGTAGTTGTTGCGTAGCCCGCCAAACTGCCGTCTGACCCTTTCCCATGCATTGCCCGAGGCAAGCACACAGACCGACGAATCCTCGCCAAGATAATGGCAAAGCGTATCGGGATCGGTGTGATCAAGATGATCGTGCGTTAAAACAATGACGTCGGGAACGATCTCCAAAAAGCCTTTTTCTACGGGAACACGTCTCCAAAAATGCGGTTGGATCTGCTCCACACTATCCGACAAATAGGGATCAACGATGACGGTAAGACCTTGCGTCTCCAACAATAGCCCCGCTTGACCGAGCCAGGTAATCTTCATGATCAAAGCTCCTCCAAATAAATTTTTGAGCGATAGCTCCTGCTCTCCCCAACACGCAAAAAATCAAATCCGCTCTCCATTTGCTCAAATGGGGCATTTTGACAGTTGGCAAGGCAGGTTTGCGGCTCCAAACAGATATAGCCCTCGTCGCCGCCGTTAAAGATCAACCGAAATCCATATTTTTGATCGGGCTCGTACACAACGCGAATGCCTTTTTTTGCATCGGTGATCGTCATCCTTCCCCGCCCCCGATAATGACGACTGATCTTTTCCGCAAAGGGCTTGAAGTCTCCTTTTGCCAACGCGGTGGAAACAGCGTCAAACGGCAGTATCCGCCCCGTCGGCAAATAATTGACCTCCATATTCCTTTCGTATTCCTCGCAAATATCCGCAAACACAGAAACGTCCTGCGGACGGCTCCCCTGCGTCAGAAGTGTTTGAAAGGTGGTGTGAAATCCAAGAAACACGGGCATATTTTGCTGTGACAGATTGCGCACCGTCACCGTGTGATAAAAGCCGTCCGATTGCAGGACATATTCCTGAAGGATCTCAAATGCATGCGGAAAGCCCAGATATCCTCCCGCCGCGGCACAAAACCGATATTGACCGCGACTTGTGCTTTGTGCGGTCAGTGCAAACGGCTGGCGGTGAAGCTCCCCGTGAAGATGACAGCCCGTCCTTGGTTCATTGATGGGAAACGAATACTTCCTTCCCTCAAACTCAAACGTCCCCCCCTCAATGCGATTGACGGGAAACAGAATTGGCATGCCGTAAAGATAAGGATTGTCGGGAATGCCGTCGTCGGGCAATTCCCGCAGCAGTACGGCGGTGTGCTTTTTGTTCCGCAACACAACACAGTTTGCGCCGTGCGCCGAATCGATTTTTGCAAGCCAATCCTCATTTTCAATGGTATGCAGCATTTTCATTTTGACGCATTTGCGACATCCCGATCCGCCAAGGAACAAAATTGGCGGATCACCTCGATCTCCTTGGGATCATAGGGGTGATGGCTTGGACGGTAGAGATCGTGAAACCACTTTGTAAAATCCACGTCGGTATCGGATCCGTTGTTATAACGCGTCCAAGTGCTTTCCCACGGCTCGTAGGTCTGATATTTTCCTGCCACAAAGCCCCAATTGTAGCAACCGATCTTTTCCAAATAAAAGAGCGGAAAGAGCGAAAAAACGTCGTTGTGCGTGCAACGCGCCAGCCACTCGGTGTTCAGGATCGGTCTGCCCTCTTTTTTTAATCTTTTAATGATCTTGATATGCTCATTATATTCCTTATAGCAATGATAGGAAATAATATCCGATTGATCCAACGCATATTGCTCCACCTCGGGCAGAGGAATGCTTTCGTCGCCCTTCATTCGCCAAACCGCGCAGGTCAGCGGCTGTGTGGGGTTGCAGGCACGGACGACCTCAAACATCCTCTTAAGATTGGGGAGTGTCAAAGCGTCGCGCATACGGTTTCCGGGCTCGTTGTAAACGTCCCAAATGCAAACTCTCTCGTCATCGCGGTACAGTGTGACGATCTCCTTGACCATCTCAAAATATTCCTCCCGCAAAATTGGATCGTCCAGATAAAAGTGCGGAGAGGTCTCGGTGCATACACCGTGCTGAGAACGCTTTCTGCCACCGTGGTAGCCCCAATCATAGCTCTGCTCTCCCACCTGCGGCATTTTCCAGCCGTCGTTTTTGGGAGGCATACAGTCGTTTGCAAGCGTGACCATGCAGCTGATGCCGTATTTGGCGCAAAGAGAAAGATAACGGTCAAACCGTTCCAAAAAGCTGTCATGCTCCTCCTTCCACACCACAAACTCCAAAATCAGGCGCACCGTATTAAAGCCCGTCTCTTGCATCAGTGCAAGCTCGCGCTCGGTCGTTTCCAAGCGCTCCTCAAAGCCAAGCGCCTGCCACTGATCCACACGGTTGGCACAATCCGCGCTCATATAATTGCAGCCGCGCAGCCAAGGACGTGCATCATACCACTCCCAAATTTTTTCCAAGGTCCATCTCATATCGCTCGCCTCCTTACTTTTGATAATATCATTATAGCATTTTTTGTCTTGACTTTCTATCCGATTTGGGTTATAATATATCCAAAAGGTTAGGTGATGAAGCTTGAAATACCAAAATGAGAATTTTGGAGGGAATTACGTCTATCGCAGCCGCATTCACTACGGTTGGACGGTAAGCGCGCATCTCCATGAATACAGTGAATTGATCTACTGCAAGGAGGGAGAGGGCGTTGTCACCGTGGACGGCAGAACGATCCCCCTGGAGAGCCGACAATTTGTATGGATCTCCCCCAACGCCATCCATCAGTACTCCTTTGAGGGCGCAACGGTGATCTGTGCGGTGTTTTCCAATGATTTTATTCCTCTGTTCTTTCGGGCATCCGAGGGGCGGTCGCTACTTCCCAAGGCAACCGATGCCTGCGGAATAGAAGCATTGCTTGACAGCCTTTATCTGCTTTCCAAGGATGACCTTTGCCAAATCAGCGGACAGCTGAATCTGATTTGTGCAAGAGCCTTGCAAACCGCAACCTTTGAAACCGAGCATAACCCCGATGCGCTACTGTACCAAAAGGTCATCTCCTATATTTCCGAGCATTACACCGAGCCGCTGAGCCTGCGGGCAGTTGCAAGCCGATTTGGGTACAATGAAAAATATCTTTCGCACTGCCTGCACACCCTGACGGGGATCCATTTTTCGCGCCTCGTCGCCTTTTACCGTGTCAATCACGCCAAGCAATTGCTGATCTCGCGCAAGGAGCTTGGCATTTCGGAGATCGCCTTTGCCTGCGGATTTTCCGCTCTGAACACCTTTCACCGCGCCTTTCGGGAGGTTGTGGGCATGCTCCCCTCGGAATACCGAAAAAAATACGGCGAGTAGATTGGATCAATCAAATGAAAAAGCATTCTATTCATAAAAATTGCAACGAGGTAACCATCATGACCACAACCAAAAAAGCAAACGACTATACCGATTATCGCATTCCCGGTATCGTTGCCACAGAGACGGGTACTCTGCTCCGATATTGCGAATGCCGCAGAAGTCAGAGCGACTGGGCAGACATTGACATCAAGGTCTGGCGCAGTGAGGATCTTGGAGAAACGTGGGAATCCGTTCTCACCTTGGAAAGCGGGGGGAACACCATGAACAACCCCGTCATGCTGGTAAACGGTAAGACGCTGATCTTTCTTTACTGCAAAAATTATCGGGAGCTTTGGAAGTGCATCAGCACGGACGACGGAAAAAGCTTTGAAAAAGCCGAAAGAGTCCCTTTTGAAGCCGACGTTCATTTCTTTTACAACGTCGTGGCGGTCGGTCCCGGGCACGGCATTTTACACCACGGGCGCTTGTTGGTCCCCGCTTGGTTTGCCTGCGATCGCGAGGATCCCAAAAGCCACCACCCGTCCATCATTTCCACGCTCTATTCCGACGACGGCGGCACAAGCTGGCATTTGGGTGAGGTCATCTACCCCGAAACGCTGATCAATCCCAGCGAGTGCGCATTGGCAGTGACTGCTGAGGATGAGATCTTGATCTCGATCCGTCACGAAGGAGAACCACGGCGACGCGCTCTGGCAAAAAGCGCAGACGGCATTGGAGGATGGAAAGAGCTTTGCTTTGCAAGCACGCTTGCCGATCCCGTTTGCATGGGAAGCATGACGCACCGCGACGGAACGGTGTATCATATCAACTGTGACTCGGAAAGCAAACGAAGAAATCTGACCGTCAAGCTCTCCCGCGATGGCTTTGCAACCTGCCACGCACTCCCCGTTTCGGAGTCGGCAGGATACTCCGACCTTGCGCTTATTGGCGACGAGCTGTTTTTATTCTATGAAAAAATAAACGCTGCGGGCAGGTTTGAGCTTTGCTTTGAACGCAAAAAGGCACCCTCCATAGGAGCTTGACCGCAACGCTCTGCAAAAAAATAAGCAAGAACAATACACGCCCTCACGATCTTCTCAAAGACAAAAATCGGCATAAAAAAGCAACGTCAAACCGTTTTGGAATGACGTTGCTTTCTTGATATCAAAAGCTTTTATGTAAAAATTAAATATTTTTCCGTATTGACCGAACCGTCATGCTCGGGAGTGGCGGGAGAGTGGGATACTGCTCCTTCCATGCGGCAACCACCGAAAAGGGATCGTCATCGGTGGGAAAAGGAAGAACAAACGCCTTGATCTCCTCCCATTTTTCACGCGCCGAGGTCAGAAAAGCATCAACCTCCTCTTTGCCTGTTGCGGCAAGACCGCCGCCAATAAAATCGTGCGAGGGGATGATGGAACAGATCGGCAGCTCGCAAGCACGCGTAAGAGTGCTTTCATACATTGCGGCATCCGCAATGCCGCATCCGTATTTGCCAACACCGTAAAATTGGAAAGCGTCTCCACAGAGCAGTGTTCCCGTACGCCGATCCAGATAACCCATAGAATCCTCCGTATATCCGCCAAGCGGGATCGCCTCAAGATTGCCCAAGGAGGCACCTGCCTTCAGTGTGATCTGCTTGAAAAGAGGTCGAGCGGCAAGCAGAAACGGCGTTCCTCCGCTGTGATCTCCGTGGCGGTGGGTAACGAGATGCTTGCCCCCATCAATGCCCATGGCGGCAAGCGCGGGAAGAATCTTATCCCGCACATCGGCTTGTGTGGTCGCACTGTCGATCAGGATCGGCTCCTCGTCCAAAACCAGAAAAACAGCCGTGTACAAATGGTCAAACGGAATATCCAAGCGATAAAGAAATTCATTCACTTTTGCAAATGCGGCAGGCATCAATTCTTCCCCCCAAAAACATCGTTAGATTTCAATTCCTATTATAACATATTTTTCCGTCGGTGTAAAGAGCATTTTTCTTTTTTGTGCTTGCTTGTCAAATGGATCCGCAAGCCTCCCATTTTGGAGCATTGCAACGCCGCCTATCAGTTTGGGCAAGCATGATGAAAAAACTGTATGGAAAATTTATAAAAATGTTTAATTTAGGTTGACAATATCCTAAAATTTATGTATAATAATAGTGTAATCTCAAACGGAGGTATTTATCATGAATTTGAACACCCAGCAGATCGTTTCAATCTCTGAGGCAAATCAAAATTTTTCACGTGGTGCGAGAATGACCGACAAGCACGGTGAGCTTTATATCTTTAAAAACAACAAGCCCAAATATAAATTGGTGGACATCGAGCAGGATACCACAATAGAAATGACCGACGACGAAAAGATCGATTTTGTGGCGGCACGTATTTTAAAGCTTTATCGCCCTGCATTCGAGGAGCTTGCGAAGTAAGGAGCAAAGTATGATTAAATTCAGTCAAGAAAAGGTGCTGCTTTTGCACAAGCTCATCACCGAAGAAACGGGTGGAGATCCAAACGTGCGCGATATTGCGCTTCTCAACAGCGCGCTTGAATCGGCATTTGCTACCTTTGACTGCAAAGAACTATATCCCACAAAGCAGGAAAAGGGCGCGCGGCTCGGCTTTGCGCTGATCTCCAACCATGCTTTTGTGGACGGAAACAAGAGGATCGGTATGTACGTTCTTCTCACATTCCTTGAAACCAACGGCATCAAGCTCCGCCCCACCAACGCCGAGGTCGCACGTGTCGGTCTCGCCGTCGCGGCTGGAGAGATGAAATATCAGGAGCTGTTGGATTGGATTTTGGAGAATGAAAGGTAATGCCATAACTACGAAGGGGGATTTTTTGAATGAAGGAATTAAAAGAAAAAGCACAGTCTTTAATTGACAAATATTCTCCTGAGCTTGCAACCAAAGGGTTGAAAGTATTGCTTTCGAAGCGATATTTTGAATCAGCCGTGTTTGAGAGATCCACGGGATATAATGGGAGTGTGATTTTGAGTTCTGTAGAACGTGCGCTGGATCATAAAAAAGAGAAGAAATACGGATACAACTACAAAAAGAATCAATACCACTATTTGATCCTTACGATTTGTCCGACGGATAAAAAATTGCATTGCCGCGTGGACTGTCGAGAATATGCTTTTACACTTAAAATGGTTGTAAGACCGCATATTGGGGAAGAACCTCGACAAATCATTTTTCGTGAAAATAAGATTCTATCCAGAATGGAGAAGCAGATACGAAGAATCCTGAAAAAGGCAGAAAATAGCCCTATCGAAAAGGTATGTCAAAATACCATTACGGATGCTTTTCGCTATGCATTACACCCAAAGTATGAGTACAAGGAACGTTTTTGCGGTAAAGGACGCTTTACATGGGAAATGATTTTTCTTGCAGCCCTCTGCATTTTGGTTTTTGGAAGTCTTTTTATAACTTGGTTGATAAGCAAATAAATCTTCGTCACTATCCGGGACATGGGAGTGTGTTCTATAAAAGCTGTTGTCCCTATTTAAACTTTCTCGCGGAGTGTGTTCAAATAGGGACAACATTTTTTATTTAATTTTGTGTTTCGCCGGTAGGGGCGACCAGCGGTCGCCCCTACAGAGCGCGATTAAGACACCCTCGCCATAGGAAGATTGACTGCGGCGAGCATATTCTCCACAAAGATGCCGTACCCCGTGGTGGGGTCGTTGATCAGGACGTGCGTCACCGCGCCCATGATCTTCCCGT
>JAGANE010000197.1 GCA_017624395.1 Clostridia bacterium | reverse complement strand
ACTTCAATTTCATAACTATTTTCATTTTCTCGGATATTTTTTACCTTTACCTCTTGCAATCCGAGTATCTTTTCGGTATAATATAAATTGAGCATATCTGAAACCTCCGATGATGTTTGTGTGGTAACTAACATTTTATCAGATTTTTTCAGATATGCTCTTTCTTTTTTTACTCTTTTACACTTTGTTTGCAATATCTGTTGGCTTCACCCCAACATTTATTATAGAACCGGTTTTTTGAAGGCTTTGCGTGATCACAAAAACAGCAGCGTTCCAACAAAGCAGAGCGCAACGCCGAGGATCAAAGCCTTGGATGGCTTTTCACGGAAAAAGAGGATCCCGACCAAGGTCGAAAACACCATACTTCCCCCCGTCACAAACGGATACAGCACCGTTGCGGGCAGATTTGCCGCCCCCATCAGCTGCAATGCATACGCTAAGCCCCCTGCCAAGGCAGATCCGACAAACACGGGCAACAGCAGCTTGACCGATCCACGGGGAGCCTCGGCTTGTGTCTTGCGATCCTTCCACGTAAAGATCAAATATCCCGCGCCCGCAAGTACAAATTTCAGCAAGCCGACAAGCAAAACAAATTCCATGGCGTTTACCGTATCCTGCGCCGTCTCGATCTGATGAAGCTTGGAGACCACGCTGGTCATACCGTTAAGCAGGAAGATGGCAAGACACAAAACAAGCTGACGAAAATTGGTCTTTCCTCCTCCGAGATTGGAGAGTGCCACCGCAAAAATGATGAGCAAAAGCCCCAACGTGCGCCATACCGAAAACGGTTCGTCCAAAAAGAGCAATCCCCAAACGTAAGGCACCGTCATGCCGCCCGTCATCAAAAAGAGCGTATAAAGTGCCATGCTGCCCGCCTTTAAAATGCGGAAACCAAGCAAAATATAGGCAATGAGCAAAACAGCCATTGCCGTTGCCATGATCAACGAATACCACGAAAAATGAAAGGTAAATCCATTGATGCAAAAGCAAAGCACCGCTGTCAAAATGCCCACCACGGCGTTAAATCCAAAGCCCGCGCGCAATGACGTCCCCGCCTGCTTTTGGTAAAGCTTATTCATGGCAAAATCGCACGCCAAAAGCAACGCCGCAAGCAAAAGCAGTAAATAATCCTTCATTTTCTTTCACCGTCCTTTTTAACGTCCATCATTATAACATAAAATGAAAGCTTTTGCAATACGTTTTGTGAAATAAATGAAAAAACAATATCCCACGTTCCGCCCCTTTCAAACAAACCTAAAATAATCAGATCTTTTTTTCAAAAACCTATTGACAAAAAACTTAACAATGTGCTATAATTGTCTCAAATGATACAAAAAGGAGAAAAAACAGTGTTTTTAGAGAAGGATTTTAAAAAGCTGTTAAAAAATCCGCTCTTTTTGGGAGTGGATGCTTCTCGCACGCACGCAATCCTTGCGGAAAGCGGCTGTCGAGTGGCGTCCTTTGCAGACGGTGAGACAATCCTCGCCCCCGAAGCCGACACGCACACGGCAGGGATCCTGCTTTTGGGCAGTGCGGTGGTAACCACACCCGATCCCACACGAAAAACACTTTTGCGCTATCTTGGCGCGGGTGAGCCGTTTGGCATTGCCAACCTCTTTAGCAATGCCCCCTACGTCAGCAGGATCCGCGCGCATGGCAATTGCCGCGTTTTTCTCCTCTCCGAGGATGCGATCCGCCGACTTTTGGAGGAGGATCATGCATTTTTGTATCAATATCTCGGCTTTCTTTCGGGTAGGATCCGTTACCTCAATCGCAAGATCGGATACCTGACCGCAGGAAGTGCAGAGCGCAGGCTGGCACTTTACCTTTGCTCGCTTGGCAAGGATACGGTGCGTCTGAAGGAATCGATCTCCGCCCTCTCCGAGCTTTTGGACGTGGGACGTGCCTCGCTCTACCGCGCCTTTGACAAGCTGACCGAGGACGGCTTTATCCAAAAAGACGGACGATCGATTACCCTTCTTGATGCCGACGCCATGCTTGCCGCATATCAATAATTTTCGGAATTTCTAAAAATTCAAATACACACACAAACAACAGAAAGGAATTTTACACCATGAAGCTCAGACTGATCACCATCTTTACCCTACTTGCACTATTGCTGACCTCCCTTGTCTCCTGCCAGCTCAAGGCAACCGACACCGAGGGAACCACAACCGCCCCCAACGATAACGCCGCCCCCACGCCCGTCAACGTCCGCGTTTACGCCCTCAACGGCACCACGGGCTTTGGCATGGCAAAAATGATCAGCGACGCCAAAAAAGGCGCCTTCCCCAACGAAAACTACACCTTTACCGTACAGACCGACGCCGCACTGATCAACGCCGCACTGATCAACGGTGACGTTGATATTGCCGCACTTCCCACCAATGCCGCATCGGTGGTCTACAACAAAACCAATGGCGGGATCAAGATCCTTGCCGTCAACACGCTGGGCTGTCTCTACCTGCTCACCAAGGAAGGAACCACCGTGTCCTCGATCAATGACCTTAAGGGAAAGAACGTCTATACACCCGCACAAAACCCCATGATGATCTTTAAGAGCATCTGCGAGAAGAACGGCTTGACGGTTGGCACAGGTGCCGATCAGGTCAATATCGATTCCACCTCCTACGCCGCTCCCGCAGACCTGCGTACCGCGGTTGCCGCAGGAACGGTTGAGATCGCAGTGCTTCCCGAGCCGATGGTCACCATGGCAATCAGCGGTGCCAAGCAGGCAGGCTACACCTACACCAATACAATGGATCTGACCGCCGAGTGGGATAAGGTACACGCCCCCGGATCTTTGGTGCAGGGCTGTGTGGTGGTGCGCACCGAGTTTTTGGAAAAGAACCCTGCCGCCGTTGCAAGCTTCCTTGCCGCTTACAAGACCTCCATTGAGTATCTCTCCACCAACACCGCAGAGGCTGCGGGGCTGATTGTTGAGGCAGGTATTTTTGCAAACGCAACGGTTGCCGAAAAGGCAATTCCCAAGTGCAACGTCTGCTACCTTGCAGGCGTGGAAATGAAGACCGCTATGGAAGGCTATCTGAGCGTACTGCTTGGCATTGATCCCACAAAGATCGGCGGAAAGCTTCCCGAGGCTGACTTCTACTACAACGCACAATGAAGATCCTTCGGCGCATTCTGCGCATTCTGCTCATTGCCGCCTTTTGGATCGGCGTTTGGGCATTCGCTTCGTGGAGGGTGGGAAAGCCCCTGCTTCTCCCCTCCCCCGCGGCAGTGGCGGCACGACTTTGGGAGCTGATGCAAACGGCGGAATTTTACCGTACCGCGCTCAATTCCCTTTGGAATATCGTAACGGGCATTCTCATCGCCGTGCTTGGCGGTAGCTTGCTTGCAGTTCTCACCTCCCGTATCAAGCTTTTGCGGGAGGTGCTTCTGCCCATCATGACGGTCATCAAGACAACCCCCGTCGCCTCCTTTATCATTCTGGCACTCATCTGGATCGGTGCCGCAAGAGTTCCCACCTTTATTACGGTGCTGATCGTGTTGCCCGTCGTTTGGACCAATCTTGACGAGGGCTTTGCAAGGATCGATCCTCTGCTCTCCGAGGTGGCAAGGGTCTACCAAATGCCCTTTTTCAAGCGTCTGCGCATACTGATCCTCCCCTCACTCAAGCCCTACTTTCTCGCGGCTTGCCGTACCTCATTGGGGCTTGCGTGGAAGGCAGGAATTGCCGCCGAGATCATCGCTATGCCACGCGCGCATATCGGCACCATGATCGGTGAGGGCAAGCTTTACCTGATGACCGAGGACATGTTTGCATGGACCTTAACCGTGATTTTATTGAGTCTCGTGATTGAATTTTCGTTTGCGGCGATCTGGAAACGGCTTGACCGCAAAACGCCGAGAAAGGAGGCTTGACCATGCTTGAAATACAAGATCTGTCCTTTTCTTACGGCAAAAAAAAGGTACTCGATCACCTTTCCCTCACCCTGCAAAGCGGCGAGATCCTTGCCGTGATGGGCGCATCGGGATGCGGGAAAAGCACCCTGCTCAATCTCATCGCGGGGCTACGGAAGCCAACCGCAGGGAGGATCCTTTTACCCAAGGAGGTCAGGATCTCCTACGCCTTTCAGGAACCGCGACTCTTTCCGTGGCTGACGGTTTCCGAAAATCTCAGGGCGGTGCTGACCGACCGCGAGGATGCCGACCACCGCATCGCACACGCGCTTGCCGCCGTTTCTCTCTCGGACGCCGCAGAGCTTTATCCCGATGAGCTTTCGGGAGGCATGAATAGCCGCGCATCTCTTGCGCGTGCCATTGCCTACGGCGGAAATCTTTTTTTGCTGGACGAACCCTTTGCCGCGCTGAACGAGGAGCTACGCGCCGAGCTTTGCCAAGTGTTGCGTCGGGAGATCCACGCTGCAAACGCCTCCGCAATCATCGTCACCCATCAGCTCTCCGATGCCGAAGCACTTGCCGATAGAATTTTAAAGCTTTAAAGGCAAACCATAGCATCAAAAAATCCCCCTGCGATTGTTCTTTGCACAAGTCCGTTAACAACGGAGCGTTGAACAAACGCAGGGGGTTTTTATTCTATGAGAGGGCGCGATCAAAGGTCTCCAAGGTGATTTCATAAGCGTTTTCGGGACGCATTTCAAACACAACGGGGGCTTTGTTGATCAGCCCCATGCTCCAGCATTGAAAAAAGGAGGCAAAGCTGATCAATTCTCCATATACCTCTTGTATCGGCATATGGTTTTGAAGCACGCCATTTTTAAATGTTACCTGATGAATATGGTAACCGACAATATCCTTTCCAAGCATCGAAAACCACGTGCTGATTTGATATTTTTTGCTATACGGCAGATTGTTTCTTGCATGTCCGATATCAAAATTGACACCTACTCTGTGCCTGCATAGCCCCGCAAGCGTTTGCATATAGGCAATACATTCCTCGGGGATATACCCAAAGCGTCGGTTGTCGTCTGCCGACTCGTTTTTGGTCATATGCATATTCTCAACGCCAACCACAATGCTGTGAGGAACACGGTTCAAGCGCTCCACAATATATGCACATATTTTTTCAAGCACCGTAGCATCCGCAGCGATCTCTTTGACAGACACTCGCGGCACGTGCTGCGTGACACGGTCGGCATGCAACACAGAAACCAGCTCGATCAAGCGGTCATATTTTTCGTCGGTGCAGGGACATCCATCCCGCCAAGCAACGTCCGATAGATGGATCGACAAGCCTTCCCCACCGTTTTTGCGCCAGAGATCGATCAAGCTTTTGATCTCATTCAGATCATATGCAAGACAGTTGGGACGCAACTCAATGTATTTTAATTTTTTGTCTATCGCAAACCTAAGCTGACGGATCGGATCATAGCAGGAGATGCCAAAATAGGGGGGAAGATCGGTGGGAACCGATGCGGACGCATGCGATTTGCAGGTCTCCCCGGTAGCGGTATCATAATAAGTGATGCACGGTGGTTCCCCAATGGATTTATCGGGATCCATGGCGGGAAGGCTGACAGAATTTTCGTGAGAGAAAGAACGATGCAAATGCCCGTAAAAAACCGTGGTTCCCTTGTGATCCTCACGCCAACGCAACAATTGATCCGTCGTGCTTTGCTTGTGACTGTCCAACGGATGGTGCATAAAAACGATACTACCGTCCTCCGCATCGGCAAGCAATTTGAGCTGCTCCATGGAGATTTTCCCATCGCAATCGTTGACAGCGTATATCGAAACACCGTTGATGGTATGCTTGCATTTGGATGCCTTTTGGCAGATCCTGCCTTTACTTTCCAAGGATCTCAGGTCGGAATTTCCGGGAACATACAAAAACGGAAGTCCCGTTTTTTCAACGGCTTGGATAAAGAAATCGTATGCCTCCTCGTTCCCGTCACAGGTAGCATCTCCGCAAAAAATAACGCAGTCGGGCTTCTTTTCCAAAATATCAAAAATCGCCCACTCCAAAATCCTATATTGTAAAGCATTCCTATCAAACGGAAGATGAAGATCACACATCAAGCATATTTTCATGTTGCCAATCCCTTTCCCTCACATACAGCCACCGTCTTTTGTTTGCTTCATTATATCACACAAACGTCAATATTTCAATAGGATTCTTTTTTTGCTTGCAGATTTTTCAAAATCCAAAAATGCTTTGGGATCTGTTTTTAACAATTATTTACCATCCAAATTTGAGTAAAAATCAAAATTTTTTATTAGACAAATCCAATGGCAGAATTCGTGAAGAAGCATTGAAATATAAGGCTTTCGGACACAAAAAATTGGGGGCTGCTGCAATTCTTCATTTGCAACAGCCCCTTTTTCTTGGATTACGTATTCAATTTTCATATAGGCAACGGCCTTTAAGGTTACAATTGCCCAATATCCTCGCCATTCTTATCGTCAACGAACCTCAAATGCAAAAATATGTGCCTGCGCACTACCGTACGTAGAGACACCCAATTCTTTGGAAAAATAGGTGTTGATCGGAATCATTCGAATAGCCATTGTATCAACGTCAAGTGGACGTCGGATCATACGTTGATGGTTATCGATGATCTCGTAAATGGTCTCCCACTCCCCGTTCTCCTTCAATACTTCAATGCGAAATTCCTTGAGCATGCACTTCGGGAAACCAAACGACGTGCGATTATAATCCAATCTGCGGAAAAGCGTTGTGGAAATATTGAGTACGGCAGGATTTCCGTCGGTATATTCGCGGTCGAGATCGCTATCTACGATTAAACGAAACTCCGAAATATGCTTCTTTTCTTCAAAAGTATATGTAATCGCACGGTTGCACATACCCCAATATCCGTTGTCATTTCCCCAAATTTTGCGCTCCATACCGTTCAAAAGAACCGATGCATCCCCCCACTCGGCAGAAAGTGTCTGAGAATTACACAAAGGAGAAATCTTGCGCCGAAGCCCCGGCAAAAAGCAATCGTCCTCCATAAGCAGATCCTGCAGCTCGGTGATCTTTCCTTGACAAAGCTGACGTGGTGTCATACCGTATTTGATCAGTAAAGCAGCTGCCGTTCCTACCGCCTGCCCCATAACACCGCAGGTTGCCATAACACGAACGGTAGCAAATGCAATGTGTGACGCGCTGATATTACGTCCCGCAAACATCAAATTATCAATATTTTTGGAATAAAGCGAGCGGAACGGAATGCCGTAAGGCTCGGTCAGCCGTTTCTTTTGCAAATGTCCCTCGGAAGCTCCGCTCATGGCAAATCCACCGGGCAAATGGTTGTCAATTTGCCAACCGCCATATGCAACCTCGTCGGGGAACTGTCTTCCTGCTTCAACGTCCTGTTGAGTCAGTACATAATCGCCCACATATCTGCGACTCTCTCTCTTACCGGGTAAAAATCCGATAAAATCGAGCTCCCAATTATCTGCGCCATGATCTCCTTGGTTTTTGATATGATCCCATACACCGTAGGCAATTTTGATCAGCTCATCACGAACCTCCTCGGTATCGTGTATCGAATCCGCCTCTCCACCCAACTCGATCCAATAAAAATTCGTCTCAATACGCTCAAGACAATCGTGAGGCTTGCACTTCATGTCCTCATCGGTTTTGAAAACATACGCCCATTCGGGTGCAATAAATTCACATTTGTGGTCGGTCTCGTGTGCTTGAATCATCAGGCTCATGCCCATTGTTTTTTTGTCTTCTTTTTCCAAGCCCCACTCTTCGCCATAGGTTTCCTTTGCCTCACGTCCTACCACATACTCGGCATCTACAAGCTCTGCCAAAATACTGTCGCCCGAGCAATCCACAAAGATATCCGCCTCGACCGTTTGCCACGTATAGGTGGTCAGTTGAAAGCCGGTGACATTTTTAATGTGTCCTTTGTTCGCCTCGGCAAAGCAACACGCACAGTTAAGCAGGAGTTCAATGTTCTTTTCGGCTTTTACTTTTTCATATAGAATTGAATCCCACACCGAAAAATTACGGGTTGGATTGCGATACATATTTTCAAGAAGAACCTCCTCCATAATACCCGTTTCCTGTAAATTTCGGACACGGCTTCCCGCTCCCGATACCCACATACGAATTTCGCTGGAGGCATTACCGCCCAAAACGGGACGGTCCTGCATCAGCACGACCCTTGCACCATGTCTTGCTGCGGCAATTGCCGCAAAAGTACCGGCAAGTCCGCCGCCGACCACACAAACGTCAACTCTACGCTTTTTTTTCAAAAGAGATCCCATGATTTTTCCTTCTTATCTGTTAAAATTAGTCTACGAAATAAAACGGCAAAATGACACCGTTTTTAATTGCTTGAATGAAAGATTGCATAATCCTCACCGTCGATCTGCGTGGATGTACGAACAATATCATTTTGAGAAAGTTGAATCACATCTATCCTTACGGCAAAATACGTTTTTTTCATACGATCTGCTCCTTTCATATTTTGTTAAAACCTATTTAATATAAAACTCCACGTAAACGGGAAGATGATCCGAGATCCAATCGCCTTTATCCGTAATTCCTCGATTGTTATAGTCGGATTGTGATACGTAGGTGTCCACAACATCAAACACCCGGACATCAATCATATACTTACTGATTAGGCAATAATCCAAAGTCTTGGCGGTATAGATCTTTTCCTCCACCGCGTAAGAGGTATCGGTAACCGAGCTTGTTCGGGCGTTGGTGGTCACCTCTGCTTCAACTCTTGCATCATTCCAATTTTGACACAAAATAGTAGAATAATATATACCGGGACCCGTGGTATCGTACATATCCAGATTGAAATCTCCCGTGATGACATAGGGATATTCACAAGCATCGGTAAGTGCCTTAAGATCAATAAGTTGTTGCTTGATGATCGCCCACGAGCCGTAATCCACATGAAGATTGTAATGTACGAAGATCTCTCCCGTGTTCTTGTTTTTTAATGCCACCCAAACCACCGACCGCGGTTGTGTACTCTCGACTTCGGTCTCTCCGTCATCGGCAATTGCCTTATCACTTAAGCTCCGACAGCCCGACGCTGACTCGATCAACTCGTACTTGTCCTTTCGATAAAATATCGCGTTCAGAACGTATTTTTGCTCGAATGATCCACCTGTGTAAACCGAGTATCGATCGTTCAACGCATCATTAAGTGATATATACCAATTTGGGCCGCACTCCTGAGTGCCAAGACTATCGGGAAGCTCTGCACGGATCATTTCGGTAACCAAGCCGATACGTGTGTCGGTAATGTCACTGTTCAGCAGGTTAAAGCTCATGACCTTGCTAAAGACTGTTACCGGTCTGATTTCCGTTTGCATCAAGCGTAATGCCACGGATAGACGCTTCCCCTCTTACTGATTTGATCATCGAATCGGAATAAATCACACTTTCTCCGCCATCGACATATGCCTTGGCCACAAAAAGTGTATCAAGATTTTCGGCAGGAATACCAATAAGGTAACCGCTGAAAATGAAAAGACCATCAACCTGCATCAAAGATTTTTCCATAACAATTTTGTATTCGCAGCTCTCAACCGTAGGCATTTGCGCACCCAGCTTGGAAATAACCACGCCTACTTCATAGCCTTCTTTCAAATTACCGTTGTCAATATAGGAGGCATTGATCACAAATGCAAACTTCAAGCCCTGTCCCTCGGCAATCTTTTCACCATTCTTGGTAAAGATAGTAGAATCCGTCAAAATCGAAGCACCGTAATCGTACACGTCGGCATATACGTTCTTTGGCGTCGGCAGTTGTCCGACGTTCATCGTCCAAACGTTGCGGTCAAGGTTACCCATATTTTCGCTCACAAACTGTGCGGGTGCAAGCGCGGTAGCACCGTTATTATTTCCAACATAACCTTTATTTTCGGTAGGTGCGCCATTGGCATAAAGTGCGGTTTCGGTACTGTAATAGCAATTGGTAATAGAATTGATGTTGTTGCCGTAGCCAACCAAGACTCCCTTTGCTGCATAAGAAGAGGTTCCGCTGGAGAGAAGCCAAGCCACGTTTCCCTTGCTAAAGCAGTTTGCAATGTTTGCCTTGGTGGTTGCATGGGTATATCCAAGCAAGCCGCCAACATAATATCCACTGACGTCCCCCGTATTGTAGCAATAGCTTACGGAACCTGTATTGCCTACAGATGCACCTACCTGCCCGGCGATTCCACCGACACGCCCCTGCTTGTCAACCGTACTGCAAGAAATTGCACCGGTGTTAAAGGAACGTTCGATACTTCCAATATCGTCACCTGCGGCAAGTGTAGCCAAAAGTCCCGCAATACCGCCTACCCAGTGGTTAGCCTGACCGTTCGGATTCGTCGTGGTAACGTCCCCCGAATTGGAGCAACCAACGATCTGCGTTGCGGTGTCACCTCTGCCGAGAATTCCTCCAACAGCCAATGTCACAGAAGCCGAAAGCTGCACATCAATGTCAATATCGGTGTGACAATT
>JAGANE010000029.1 GCA_017624395.1 Clostridia bacterium | reverse complement strand
TCAGCACACCCTCGGTGATTGAATCTCCAACGAACTCGATCACGGGACGCTTGTCGGCAGGGATCGGGATCGGCTTTGCGGTCTGCACACCGACAAAGGAGACCTTGCCCGTCAGCGGTGCGTACCAGCGGCGGTCGTTTTCAGTCCCCCCCATGTAGATGATGCGGCAGATATGCTTGCCGTCATTTTTTGCGATGATGCGCAAGTGATTGTCGATCACCGTCTCAATCATATCACCGCCGTCTATCTGTACCCACAAATGCAGGCGCGGCGCAGCATTTTGAAAAACGTCAAAATGTGCAAGAGCCATGTTACCTTCAAAAGCAAATTCAATATATGCGCCCGTCGTTGTGGTAACGGCTACCTTGGGATCGCGGCGATCCCAGCGTCCCGTCAGCCGAATGCTTTCATGTGTGTAGGGAATGTTCATCATTTTATATACCTTTCAGACAAATGAATTTTCTTATTTTCGCGTTGCCTCCAGCGCGCGGCGATCTGCCCCCGACAGATCATATTCCAGCCACTCGCTCAGGTCGTCGTACAAGCAAAGCGTACCGTATGCCGCTTTTTCATAATCAAGGTCTCCCTTGTAATAAATATCGGCAAAGACACCAAGCGTTCCGTCCTCCAATGATACACCGTCAAACACGATGCGGTAGTAGGTGTAAAGCGCGGTCTCGTCGCGCTTGACCGAGGTGGGCTGATAGCGGACGGTAGAAATTTTTGTGGGATCAAGATTGTCGTCCCGATCCTCGGGCGTCAGGTCGGTAGAGCGCACCAGCGTTACGTCAAACAGCGTCTCTCCCTTGTCGGGAACCTCTGCAAGCCCGTAATCCTCGGCAAGATGGCGGAGCGTGCTGTTATTGTAGCGAAACACGATCTGCACCTGCTTTGCCTCGGGAATAAAGACGTATTCGGGAATTCCAAAATATCCCGCATTATGCTCGGCATAGGTCAGCGATTTTTGATACTGATAGCAAAAGGTCAGCTCCTCCCCGTGCTGTGCATACGCGGCGGCAAGCGGCTCGTTGACGTCCAGCGCCTTTACACCGCCTGGGATCGATGCCGAAAAAAACACGCGCCAAAGAATGATGGCGTTGATCAAGAACACAAACAGCGCGACCGACGCCTTGACCACTCTCCCAAGCACACGGGATTTATGATAATCGGACATATGATTTTTTCCTTTCGGTTTGATGCTGTAAAAAGCTGAATTCGGTCAGTCTTGCGGCAAAAGTTTCCAAAGCATGGGCTCCAGTGCCACTCCCTCGCGTGCAGGCGTAGGGATCGGGATCGATGCATGGATCACGTCTCCTGTAAACGACGCCGCCTTTTCCACCGCGGCAAAAAAGCTGTCACCGCGCAAAAGTCCTCCCAAAAGCACCGAGGCAAACAGCTCCCCCGTGCCGGGATAGGAATGTGGCTCCTGCGGTCGCCGCACCGTAAACGCCGAGCCGTCGGTATCTCTGCCAAGATTGGCAAGCGTACCGTCCGACAAAAAGATGCCCGTGATCACGATGCGCCCCTGTGTTACGTTGCGCAAGCGCTCCAACAGCTCCTCGGCAAAGGCAAGCGCCTCATCGGGAGAAAGCCCGGCGGTATCGCGATAGGGCGTATCGGTCAACAAACACGCCTCGGTCAGATTTGGGGTAAGAAGCTGTGCGCGCGCCGAAAGCCGTTTCATACCGCGCACCAATGCGGGCGTATAGGTAGAATACAGCACGCCGTCGTCTCCCATCACGGGGTCGATCAGGATCAGCGGCTTTTCTTCCCCGTCCTCGGTCTCCCCAAAGCGGTCTATAAAGCGAGAGACCGTTTCGATCTGCTCGTCACTGCCGAGAAAGCCCGTATAAATGGCGCGAAAGCGTGTGTCAAGGCGCGCAAGATGCGCCGAGATCTGTTCCATATCCTCGGTCAGATCTCTGAAATAGAGATCCTCAAAGCCCCCCGTATGCGTGGACAGCAGTGCCGTGGGGATCGGGACCACCTGATACCCCATGACAGAGAGCGTGGGCATGACCACCGTCAGCGCACATCTGCCAAAGCAGGAAAGATCGTGAAGTGCCGCTACACGCGGCGGGTAGGATAGCTGGGACATAACGGGAATCCTTTCCGTCAAAAAAGATTTAATGCTTGAGGCGGTCAAGCGCGTTTTGCAGAATGATCTCTGCCGAAAGCGTATCGATCACGCCCTTGCGCCGCGAACCGCGGGTATTGGTCTCGTTGAGATAGCGCGATGCTGACATTGTGGTCAGTCTTTCGTCGATCATGGCGATCGGAACCCCCTCCAACCGCTGTCCGAGCAACGCGGCAAACTCACGGCAACGCTCGGCGCGAAAGCCCTCGGAGCCATCCATGTTTTTGGGAAGCCCCACCACCACGGCACCTGCCTTTTGCGCTCTTGCCACCTCAGCCACGTGGTCTGCGGTTTTTTCAATGCCGCCCGGGGAAACGTATCCGATGCCGGACGCAAGAAAGCGACCGATATCCGACACGGCAAGACCTGTGCGCGCATCTCCAAAATCCACACCGAGAATACGGCCCTTGGTTTCCTTAAGGTCGGTTATTTTCGTTTCGTTTCGATCCATTGGAAGATCTCCTGCCATACCCTTTCCTTCTCCAATTCGTTGAGTATTTCATGGCGCATATCGGGATAAAGACAAAGCGTCACATCCTTCATGCCTGCCTCCTGCATACGCGCGGCAACCGTCCGTACGCCCTTGCCCCAAGCACCCACGGGATCCTCCTCGCCGCTGACCACCAGCACAGGAAGCTCTTTGGGCAACGTCTCTGCCCACTCCTTGCGAGAGACCCGCGAGACCAGCTCAAACAGATCGTGATAGGCACGCAGGGTAAAGGTGTAGGCGCACAGCGGATCGGCATTGTATCGCTCCACAACAGAGCGGTCACGCGTCAGCCATGCGTTACGGTCACAGCCCTTTTCGTATTTTTTGTTGTATCCCGCAAAGGCGATCGACTTGAGCAGACTTGAACGGTATCGCTCTCCGCAAAACAGCATCATCAAGGATGCCAGCATTTTTCCCGCTCCCGCAGGCGTTTCGGGACCGCCCGTACCGCAGATGATCGCGGCGGTGTATTCATTGCCGTATTTTTGCAGAACGCAACGTGCAATAAAGGATCCCATACTATGCCCAAACAGGATCAAGGGCAGATCGGGATACTCCGCCCGCATTGCCTCGGATACGCGATGCACGTCCTCCACAAGGCAGTCGGCACCGCCGCCGCTGACCGTAAAGCCAAGTGCATCGGCATGCTCCGCTGTGTGTCCGTGCCCGATGTGATCGTGACCGAACACCAAAAAGCCCCGCTCCGCAAGATACGCGGCAAACTCCTTGTAGCGCAGAAAATACTCGCACATTCCGTGCGAGATCTGCACCATCGCCTTGGGAGCATTTGGCACAAGACGGTAGGCGGCAAGCGCCGTCCTACCGTCCGATGATCCTACACAAAAGCGTTCCACATGTCACCTCAATGCCAGAATGGCACGGTCGAGAGAAAGCTCCTCCTCCTCGCGCGTGGCAAGATTCTTCAGGCGCACAACACCGCGTGCCGCCTCGTCTCCACCAATGATCACAAGATGCGAATATCCGTCCTTGACGGCAAAATCGATCTGCTTTCCAAACTTCTTTGAGCCGAGATAGACCGAGGAAACGATGCCTGCATCGCGGAGCTTTTCCACGGTGGAAAGATAGGTCTCATAGGGAACGTCGTCAAAGCGCGCCACAAGCACCTTGACGCCCGAGCCAAAGGCAGCGGGAACAAGATTGTGTGTGTAAAGGAAGTTCTCCAGCGTCACGTCTCCCATACCGTAGCCAACGCCCGAAATCTTTGCATTTTTGACAAACAGCCCCACCAAATTATCGTATCTGCCGCCGCCGAACATGGCGCGGTTGTTTTCGGGTGCGTTGTCAAAGACCTCAAACACCGTACCCGTGTAGTAATCAAGTCCGCGAATGATCCCAAAGTCAAAGACACAATACGGCAAAAGTCCCGTCTTTTCCAATGCCTCAAACAAGAGACGAAGCTCGGTGGAGCCAACCGAATCGGGACAAAGCGCAGTTGCCTGCCAAACGTCCATGCGGTACAGAGAATCGATCTTTTCGATCTGTTCCTCGGAAAGTCCCAGCCCCAAAAGCTCGCTTTCGTAGGCGTCACGCGGGATCTTGTTCTTGCGGTCGATGACCTTGGAGACCTTACGGCTTCCCTCGGCATCGGTTCCCGCAATGGCGGCAATGACGTCGTTGAAGAAGCGGCGATTGTTGATGCGGACGGTAAACATGGATTCATCGGCACCGTATGCCTTGAGAATTCGGATCGCGCTTGCGATCACCTCCAGATCAGCCTCGTAGGTATCACAACCGAAAATATCAACGTTGAGCTGCCAGAACTCACGCAAGCGTCCTCTTTGCGTTGCCTCGTAGCGGTACATATTGGGAATGGAGAACCACTTAAGCGGAAAATTGAGCGTTCCCATCTTACCCGCTACCATGCGTGCCACGGTAGGCGTCATTTCGGGACGAATGGCAAGGCGGCGCTCGGCGCGATCCAAAAAGTTGTAGGTCTGCTTGTTGGCGATCTCCTCTCCGCTCTTGGCGGCGTAAAGATCGAGAGACTCCAGCATGGGCCCGCTGTATTCGTCAAAGGCAGAGGTCTCCAGCACGTCACGAATGACGCCAAAAAACCAATTGCGCAGGCGCATATCCTGCGGATAAAAATCTCTTGTGCCCTTGTAGGGCTGTGTTGAAAGCTTCTCGCTCATTGTTTGATACCTCGCTGTGATTGATATTCTATATCTATTATAGCAGAGTTTTTGCGCAATTGCAAGAGGATTGTCATTTTTATGGCAAAAAACACAAGAAAATTTTGTTTTACAAAAGCCCTCCGCGCCTGGAAACGCAGAGGGCTGAATGTGTAGTTTTGAGTTCTCGTTACTTCGTCTGCAATTTCAACGGAGAAACGGATCAATTCGGCGTTTTGATCTCTACGTCCAAAAATCTGGAGCAGTGGTCGCTTGACTTGCAAAGCAGCTCATTGTAAAGCACGCGGTGAACCTTGACGTTGACAAGGTCCTCGGTTACCGAGATATGGTCGATGGCGGTACCGCACTTTTGCAGCTCGGTGGAGCCGATCAGGTGGCACCAATAGTCGGTTCCGTTGGGTTCAATATCCTCGGCAAGCAGCATACCCGTTTGCATATTCAAGCCGTCGAGCATCACCTTAAAGTTGGGGTGCTCGCAGTGGCAGTTGTAGTCACCCGTTACAAAAATCGGAATGCGCGGATAGTGGCGGCGCAGATGCACCAGCTCATTGTGTACGTCTATAATGCCGGGCAGCTGCTTTTCGTTCACCTCGTAAAAATAGTGCAGATTCATGTGGATCACACGGCGCGCGGGATCGGTCTTGCTTTGGTACATTGCCCAATGATACGACCAGCAGCTCTGCTCGTGAAAGACGTGGAAGCGGCTGTCCACCACGTCATAAAGATTTTTGTTGTAGACCAACGGAGTATAGTTGCGATACGTAACCCATTCACCGCGCTTCAGCTTTTCACCCGTGGGGGTGTCAACAAAGGCGTACACGTCCGAAAAACGCTCCACAAACGCCTTTTGCATATCGTCAGTGACCTCCTGAAGTCCAATAAAATCAGGCTGAAAATACAGGTACATTGCCGAAAGAATGTCGGTTCTCTCCTTGTAGTCCAATTCAAAATCCACCGAGTTTTGGGCATGGGAGAACAGCACGTTGCTGGTCATCACGCGGATATAGGAGTCGTCCGCCTTCTCTACGTGATCGTGTCCCTGCTCCTTCAGGTATTGAAAAATATCCTCTCTTTTCATGGTTTGTTTTCCCTCCTTCACTTCTTTAAGCATGAAAAAATATGCATGGTGTGTTTTTTATTTCTTTGGTTTCGAATTCTTTAACTCCAGATCCAAAAATCTGGCACAGTGATCGCTCGATTTACAAAGCAGCTCGCTGTAAAGCACACGGTGCAGCTTGACGTTGACAAGATCCTCGGTGACCGAAATGTGGTCAATGGCGGAATCGTTCTTTTGAAGCTCGGTCACGCCGACCAGATGGCACCAATAATCGCGACCGTTTGGCTCAATATCTTCGGCAATCAGCATTCCCGATCGCATCTCCAAGCCATCCACCATCACAAGGTATGGCTCACTGTGATAATAGCAGTTGTAGTCACCCGTCACAACAATCGGCACGGTAGGATAATGACGGCGCAGATGCACCAGCTCCGCGTGCGTATCAATACCGCCCTGCAGCTGCTTTTCTCCCGCTACGGGGTAAAAATGCAAATTCATGTGGATCCATCTTTGCGACGGATCCTTTTTGCTGCGGTAAAGCGCCCAGTGGTAGGAGAAAAAGTCGTTCCTGCCAAACAAATGGTATCGGCTGTCCAATACCTCGTACAGATCCTTTTTATAAAGCAGTGGCGTGCAATTATCGTAATATTTTGCACTCTCGGCTTGCGGGAGATCTCTGGTGGGTGTTTCCACAAAGGCATAGACGTCGGAAAGCCTTTCCCGCACCTCCTCCTTCATTTGCAGAGTCATCTCCTGCAATCCCAAAAAATCGGGCGAAAAATACAGATACTGCGCCGCCAGAATGTCCGCACGTTCCTGATAGGTCAGCTCGTAGTCCAACGAATTTTGCGCGGTGGAAAACAGCACGTTGCTTGTCATCACACGAACGTAGGACGGATCGGCTTTCTGTTGATTGGGATGGGTCCATGCCTCAAGGCTTTGGAATACCTGCTCTCTGTTCATTTCAAGCCTCCTTTTCAATACATTTCGGCATCGTTGCTTTTGTCCTCAAAAAGCTCTGCTTTTTGATTTCGGCAACAGTTTATCACATCTTGCAACCGATGTCAAGAACAATCGGAAAGTTTTATTCCACCCGCATTCATTTTCGGCACTTTGGATAGTTTCGCCACGCATTTTTTGGTGCTTTTTCCCTTTTCTCATCCCCAATATCATACAATAATAGAAATAAAAAAGCGATATTCAGCGTTTTTTTGTCAAATCCTATTGACATTTGAGCAAAAAAAGGTATAATTGTTATGAAGTACCTTTTGCAAGGTCAAAAATAACAAAAGTGAGGAAATTTTCATGGGCATGAAAAAACATTTTGATACGTTTGGCGTGATGATCGATATGTCACGAAACGCCGTCATGAGCATGGACGGATTGAAAAGATTTCTTCCGCTCATCAAAAAAATGGGCTATAACACCCTGATGCTTTACACCGAGGACACCTACGAGATCGACAACTACCCCTATTTTGGTTATATGAGAGGTCGCTACTCCAAGGAGGAGATGAAGGCAATCGACGCTTACGCCACAAGCCTTGGCATGACGGTGATCCCCTGCGTGCAAACGCTGGCACACCTCAACGCCACCCTGCGTTGGAAAAAGCTCCCCATCGATTGCGACGACATTCTCATGGTCGATGACGAAAAGGTTTACGAGTTTATCGATCAAATGTTTGCAACGCTTTCCGAGTGCTTTGTTTCCAAAAAGATCCACATCGGTATGGACGAGGCACACATGGTGGGCAGAGGAAAGCATCTGGATCTTTACGGTCACGAAAAAAAGACCGATATCATGACCCGTCACCTCAACCGCATCCGTGAAATCGCAAAAAAATACGACTACGAAATTTTGATGTGGTCGGATATGTACTTCCGCGCATGGAACAACGGCGTGGCTCGCATTCCGAGAACCACCGTTCCGCAGGACATCGTAGATACCTTCCCGCAGGACGTTACTCCCGTTTACTGGGACTACTACCAAACCGAGGAAGAAAAATATTCGGGCATGATGTACAACCACGAGCAGTTCTCCAAAAAGACCTGGTTTGCGGGCGGCATCTGGAGCTGGAGAGGTCTGATCCCCTTCAACGGCTTTTCCATCAAGTCAATGATTCCCGCGCTTGAGGCGTGCAAAAAGCACAAGATCAGAAACGTGGTTATGACCATGTGGGGCGACGAGGGCGCGGAATGCTCGCACTTCTCCCAGCTTCCCGCACTGTTCTACATCGCGGAATATGCCAAGGGCAACACCGACGAAGCCTCTATCAAGGCAAAATTCAAGAGCATGATCGGCATTGACTTTGATGAATTTATGGCAATCGATCTGCCCAACGAGGTCGTTCCCTACGAGAATCTGCCCAAGAACCCCTCCAAATATATGCTTTATGCGGATTGCTTCAACGATTTCCTTGATTACACCGTTACCCCCGGTGCGGGAGCAAATTACGTTGATTACGCAAAGAAGCTGCACGCAACCGCAAAAAAGAGCCGCCGCTACGGCTACGTCTTTGATGCCGCCGCTACGCTTTGCGACGTTATGGCGATCAAGTACGAGTTGGGTCTGAACACCCGCCGCGCCTATGAGGCAGGCGACAAGGAGGAGCTGCGCCGCCTTGCCAACGAGGACTACGCACAGGTCGTCAAGCTGATCGACCTCCACGCCAAGGCATTTGAAAAGCAATGGATGCTGGACAACAAGCCCCACGGCTTTGACGTGCAGGATATGCGTTTGGGTGGCTTGATCCGCCGCCTCAATGCCTGCCGCAAGCGCATTTTGGCTTACGTGGACGGCAAGCTGGATCGCATTGAGGAGCTGGACGAAAAGCTGCTTCCCTATGGCGGTGAGCAGGGACAGAGCATTGATGCCAACAGCATCTGCTACGCATCCTGTAACGTCACCACGCACTTCCTTGTTTAATACCAAGCTTTATACAAGGTGTTTTTTGTCAGAAACTTCTTGGAAGAAGTTTCCGACGCCTTCAAGAACTTTCAAAAAGGGTTATATAAATATTGTGGGGTGTTGATTCGTTATTCCGTAGTTTTTTACGGCAAGTGATTGTTTTATCGCTCGATCCCAACAATCGCTCCCGCATCCGTTTTGGTACCGCCACCCAAAACGGGCTCCCGATACGGTTACCTGAATATTGATGTTCTATATGTAAGGTGATAGGAAGTCCAAAAAAATGAATACAAAAGCTCAAAGGAGCGCGAACAGTTTTTGTTCGCGCTCCTTTACGTATGGGTTTGATTTGATCAGTACAGCTTGCGCGGTGTGTCGATCATTCCCGCAAGATAATCCAAGGTTACGTTGTAATATTTGGCAAGTACAATAAAATGGTGCATGGGCAGCTCGCGTTTTCCACTTTCGTAAAGCTGATATTGCTGCCGCGTAATCCCCAATACGTGTGCGATCTCCTCTTGCTTTTTTTCACTATCCTCTCTTAAATCCCTGAGTCTTTGGTAAAAATGCATACGTTCATCTCCCATCTTTTGGTGATATATACAATTATATCACAGCATTCAAACAAATGCAATCCTTTCATCGCATATGCGCAAAATACTCATGTCAATAGCAAAAATACATATTGATTTTGCGTGTTTTATGCGGTATAATAATAGGTAACAGCGGAGAAATTGATCCCCGCATCAACATAAATAAAGAAAGGGACGTCATTATGAAAAACTTTCGCCATACCGCAGCACCGTTGATCACCTGCGATCCGTACTTCAGCATCTGGAGCTTTGCCGACAACCTCAACAGCGACCATACCCGTCATTGGACGGGCGCACGTCAATCCATGTGCGGCGCGCTTCTCATCGATGGCACAGTCTATCGCTTTATGGGCATCTCGCGCATCAAGGATCAATACCTGCCCGAGGGAAAGGCGCTCAAGCAGACCTCTGTCACCATTACCCCCACCTCCACGGTCTACACCTTTACACATAAGGCGTGCGATCTGACCGTCACCTTCCTCACTCCCCTTTTGATGGACCGTCTTGAAGTGATGACGCGTCCCGTTTCCTACATTTTTTACGAGATCACTCCCAAGGAGGAGGGACACACCTTTGAGGTCTACTTTGATGCCTCCGCAGAGCTGTCGGGAGATCTTACGGGACAGAGATTTGTTGCAAGCGCCAAAGAAGGACACGTCAGCATTGGCAGCGAGGAGCAAAAGATTCTCAACTGCAGCGGCGACGACGTCCGCATGGATTGGGGATATTTGCACCTGGTACATCCCAACGCGCAGGTTGCTCCCTATTCCCGCCGTTGCGCACTCTTTAAAAAACGCATTTCGGCAAGACATTTTGAAATGGACATCTCGCAGCCCATCAAGCACGCCAAGCTGCCCATCCTTTATACCGTTTCCGGCAAGCTTTCGGACACCATCGTATTGGCATATGACGATATCAAGTCCATCGAATATTACCACAAGCCCATTGACGCCTACTACAAAAAGTTCTACGGCGATTTTGAAACCATGCTTGCCGTAGCAGTTAAGGAGGCAGACGCACTCCGACGCGAGTGTGCCGCATTTGATGCCAAGCTGATTGCAGACATGGAAAAAATCTCTCCCGAATATGCACAGATCGGTTCCCTGACCTACCGTCAGGCAATCGCCGCACACAAAACGGTAGAGGTCAACGGCAAGCTGATGTTCCTCTCCAAGGAGAATTTCAGCAACGGCTGTATGGCAACGTTGGACGTTACCTATCCCTCCGTTCCGCTCTTTTTGCTCTACAACCCCGAGCTGGTTCGCGGCATGATGCGTCCGCTCTTTGATTTTGCACGCACCGAGCAATGGAAATTTGAGTTTGCTCCCCACGACTGCGGCTGCTATCCCTTGTGCAACGGTCAGGTCTACGGCTTGACCAAGGAGGGAGAATTGCGCTACGATATGCAAATGCCCGTAGAGGAATGCGGCAACGCGATCCTCACCGTGGCGGCAACCCTTGCTGTAGACGGAGACCGCGCACTGATCGATCAAAACAAGGATCTTTTGAAGCAGTGGGCAGATTACCTTACCAAGTACGGCTACAACCCCGAAAATCAGCTCTGCACCGATGACTTTGCAGGACATCTGGCGCAAAACTGTAACCTCAGCCTGAAGGCGATCGTCGCTCTGGCTGCCTATGCAAAGCTCTTTGACGAACCCCAATACGCAGAGATCGCCAAGGAAATGGCTGACCGTTGGGTCAAGGATGCCAAAAAGCAGACCGAAAAGGGTTGGCGTTTGACCTTTGACCGCGACGATACCTGGAGCATGAAATACAACATCATTTGGGATCGCCTGCTGGGTCTTGACCTCTTTGACGAAAGCGTTCTGCGTGAGGAGGTAGGGGTCTATCTTTCCAAGATGAACCGCTACGGTGTTCCGTTGGACAGCCGCTCCGACTATACCAAGCTTGACTGGATGGCTTGGACAACCGTTATGACCGACAACGCAAATTACACCAAAAAGGTCTACCGCGCGATCGCACGCATGATCTCGGAGAGCGAGGACCGTGTTCCCGTAACCGACTGGTACTTCACCTCCGATGCAAGGCAGGCAGGTTTCCAAGCTCGCTCGGTGCTCGGTGGCTTCTATATCAATCTTCTGGCAAAAAAATTGTTGAAATAAAATTTCAACCCAAACAGAAAAGGCGAGCCGCGCAGTTCATTGCGCGGCTCGTTTTTCATCTTATTATAACGTCGCAAGGTCACTTTGGGATACCCTGCGTCAAGCGGTCAACACGCGTCAAGAACGGCTGATCCTTCTGCATTCCACGTAATACCGCTTGTCGGCGGCGTGTCCCATGGAAAAGGTCTTGCGCGGCAACGCACCGTCAAACAAAACCGTGCGAAACAGCTCGTTCTTTTGCATTCCCTCAAATAAAAATCCTACGGCATTGGGACGCTTGGCAAGCGCGCGGAGTGACTCCTCACCATGGATATAATCCACCGTGACCTCGGGATGTTTTGCCGTATAGTCGGTCAAAAAGCTTTGCAGAGTTCCCACCGCAAGCTGTAATTCGGGGTGAGCGACACAAAGCACAAGCTCCTTTTCCTCGGTCACACACACCACCTTTTGCGGCGATGCACCCCCATTGAGTGAATCTGTGTATGCCTTCAGCTCGTTCAAAAGCGCGTCGGGATCGCAATCAAATACCACACGGTAGATCGGCTCAAATTGCAAAGCCTCGTCATGCAGGTTCACAATTTCGGCAAGGGCATAGCGTGCGGGATGCACTTTTGCCGCCTCCTCGCCAAGCTCTGCCTTGATCGCCTCGTAAACCGCCTTTGCCGTGGCAAGCGAGTGATTTCCGTCTCCCACCGCAAACAACAGCGGTGCCAAGCCCTCCTCGCCGTACCTCTTGTGCATGGCATCGGGGGTAGCGAGAGATGCCAGAGACGAAAGCACGCCGCCCTGCTCCTGCTCCGTCAAAAGATAGGCGCGCAGATGACCGCCACCCAGCATCAGGTCAAAATCGTAAAGCGGTGTACGCTCTTGGCAGGAGGCAGAAGCCGTCTCGATCACCGTCCGTGCGGGATCGTCAATGAGAAGCATCACGTGCGGCATCTCCAAGGATGCTCCCCGACGGATCGCCACACGCGGCGGGATCCGCTCCAGCACAGTGCCCTCGGTGGCACGAATCAAGGAGGTCGCCCCCGCCTTGTAATCGTATTGCTCCAGATCGACCGCACCGACGATTCCGCGCCGCACCCTACCATCGGACTGTCTGCGCTCCAGACAGATCATAGCGTTGGGGTACCCGATCAGAACCTCGGAAAGGCAGCGCTCCATTTCTGCATTGATCGCAGGTGTTCTCTGCTCGGCTTGATCGAGATAGACCTCGGGCAGGATCATACGAAGCGTAGATGGGGCATCCCCCACCGTTTGCTCCACGTCCTTCCAATATTCCACCTCGCTGGTGTACTGATCGCAGGCAACGACCGCCCATCGCGTACCGTCCACCTGCTCAAAATTGGGCAACAGAATATCCGCCGCACCAAATCCGATCCCGTTTTTCATACTCTTACTCCTTGATTGCAAAAGACGTTAAAATTCGATCCGCTTCATGGTCTTGACATGATCCCCGGCGGTCTCAAACAGCACTCCGTTGCATCCGATCTCTCCGTCGGCAACGCGGAACTGTACGGGCAGCTGTGTGCGGAATTTTTCCAAAACCGCCGTCTTTTCCGTGCCGAGGATCCCGTTTTTGGGGCCACACATGCCAAGATCGGTCACATATCCCGATCCCTTTGGCAAAATCTGCAAATCTGCCGTGGGAACGTGAGTGTGCGTGCCGAACATGACGGCGATCCGTCCGTCAAAATAATGCGCCAAAGCCAGCTTTTCGCTGGTTGCCTCGGCATGAATATCCATCACGGCAAAATCGTAAGCCCCACGCTCGCGTTCAAGAATACGATCTACCGTATCAAACGGGCTTGCCAACGGCTCCATATAAACGCGACCGCAAATATTGATGCAAAGAATTCTCCAACCGTCCGCGCGCAAAACCGTGTAGCCGCTCCCGGGTGCCTCGGCAGGGTAATTGGCAGGACGAATGATCCTTGCTTCATTCTCCAGCACCCCGTAAATATCCCGTTTGCCCCACGCGTGATTTCCAAGCGTGATCAGATCCACACCCGTATCTAACAGCTCTGCGGCATTGCGTGCCGAAATGCCTCGGATCTCCGAGACGTTCTCGCCGTTGGCAATGACCAGATCCACACGCTCGCGTCGGCGCAGCTCCCACAGCTTGCCTTGCAAATAATCAACCGTTTGGGTCCCAACAATATCTCCCAGCGTCAAAATCCGCATTCTTGTATCCTCTGTTTTCTATGTTTTTCTTACGCCTCTCCTGCTTCAACCGATCCGCCGCACACGATCCTCTCGCACAGCTCTCGGTACGAAATGCCCGCCGCTGCCGCCGCCATGGGCAAAAGGCTTGTAGGGGTCATGCCTGGGAGCGAGTTTGCCTCCAGACACCAAAGTTGCCCCTCCCCATCCAACAAATAGTCAAACCGCGCGTATTCTCGCAAATGAAGGACATCAAAGCCTATTTTGGTCAGCCTTGCCGCCTCGTCGGCAATCTCCTTTGGGATTGGTGCGGGACAGATCTCCTCGGTGGTTCCCTGATACTTGTTTTTGTAATCGTAAAAGCCCTCGCGGGGAATGATCTCCACCGCAGGCAGTGTTTTTCCGTGCAGGATCCCCACCGTCAGCTCGCGACCTACAATCTTTTGCTCCACGATCACACGCTCGCACCAACGTGCCGCCTCATCCAAAGCGGCGTTCAGCTCCTCCTCGGTCTCCACGATTGAGACACCGACGCTGGAGCCGCAATCGCAGGGCTTGACCACGCAAGGCAGACCGATTTTGTCAAGCTTGCTACGGTCGTTCTCCCTTGTGTGGAGCGTGACCCAGGCAGGCGTGGGAACTCCAACGTCACGAAAGAGCTGCTTTGAGATCTCCTTATCCATTGCAAGCAGACTTCCGACATAGCCCGACCCCGTATAGGAAATTCCATGGGTGTCAAGCGTTGCCTGCAATTGCCCATTCTCGCCCATCGAGCCGTGCAGAGCGATAAAGACCTTATCCGCCATCGCGCAAAGCTTTAACACGTTGGCACCGATCAGCGCATCTCCGTTTCCCGTGCGAAGGCGAAGCGCCTCCAGATCGGGAACCGTCTCGGAAACGCAGTGCGTATAATGCCCCTTGGCAAGGAAGAGCGATTCGGGATCGTCGGGCAATGCGGCAATCCCCTCGTAAACGTCCAGCAACAGCACGCGATGTCCGTTTTCCATCAGCGCGTTGGCAATCAGGCTTCCCGAGGTCAGAGAGACCTCGCGCTCGGGCGACAAGCCGCCCGCAAGAACTATAATCTTCAATTTGTTCAACCTCTTTTCGGTTTGCGTTAGTATTAGAATATGTTAAAATATATCAAATGTGCTTTGAGGGGGGCGCAAATTTGCCTCCGACGGGGCACGGTTTTGCCTCCGGCGGGGCACGGTTTTTGCCTCCGGCGGCTTAAGAAACTTTTTGAAAAAGTTTCTTAAGAATCTTCAAAACTTTCACTGCATTTTTGATTATAACCATCCTTTAAAAGAGGGACACACGTATTCCACCGTTTCTCTATTGAGGGTGAAAGTTTATCCTTGATGCAATCGTTTTGGGTTATCCGTATTCTATAGCCTTTTCGTGCAAAATCGCTGAAGCATGATTTTGCAGGGTAACAATTGCCATGGCAAGAGTAACTTTTTCGGGAGAGGTGGCAGGGTT
>JAGANE010000028.1 GCA_017624395.1 Clostridia bacterium | reverse complement strand
TAGGGGATTCGAACCCCTGACCCCAACACTGCCAGTGTTGTGCGCTCCCAACTGCGCTAACGCCCCGAATATGCGATTCTTATTTTTTATTGTTGAACATATTCTATCATATTATATTCTGCTTGTCAAGAGTTTTTTTGACGAAGTTTTTGCTTTTTTTCAAAAAACATTGACGAAATCGGTTTTTCGTGATATGATTATATAGTAACTGTTTTTTACGTGCCTCAAACAACTGCGATGGGGTGAAAGCTTGTTCCAAATGTTTTTCTTTACGCCGATTACGTCATTCCGTCGGTATTCTTTGCGTATTTTTTTTTGTGAGCATCCAAATTTCAAAATTAGAGAGAGCGGAGAAGTATGATGAAAAAAATTGTATCCCTTCTTTTTGTATGTTCCATCGTTTTGAGCCTGTTTTCTATCTATCCCGTGTCTGCGGACGGCACGTGGGACGGCGAGCGTATCTCAATGCCGCAGGGTGAGGGAAGCTTTGCCGAGCCATATCTGATCTCCTGTGCCGAGGAGCTGGCTTGGATTTCGTATATGACGTCGCATCCCGACGAGGTAAATACACTTTTGGGAACTTCGTATACGTCGCAGGCGATGTTTTTTGGTGCATGGTTCCGTCAGACCGCCGACATTGATCTGGGCGGCAATGCTTTTACGCCGATCGGAACGACGCAGGCAAGGTCCAATGACAAACGAAATGCTTTTTCGGGTAACTACGACGGCTGCAGCTATGCGATCTCCAATGCTGTGATCGCCGCCGACGAGACGCTTGCATCGGCAGACCGTGATGACTTGATGGAGAGCGGATATGCCGCGGCGGGACTGTTTGGCGTGCTCGGTGAGAGTGCGAGCATCAGCTACGTCAATGCCAAAAATATCAAGGTGGGAACACTGAATCGGTCTGCGCGAGATGCCAAAACGGCATATGGCAGCTTTGTTGCCGGAGTGATTGCGGGTACGACGTGCGGAGGCGCACAGATCTCTCACTGCTCGACCGACGAGGCTTGTACTGCCCTTGGTGCCTATGCCGCGGGCGGTATTTTGGGCATGTCGGAGGCAAAGGTCTCAATCTCCAACTGTCACAATCGTGCCACAGTTTCCGGGGATGGCGCAAGCGGCGGTATTATCGGATTCGGCTATTGCACCAAGGTCTCCTACTGTATCAATGACGGTGCGATCGAGCATTTCACCTTTACCCGTTGGAGCGGTGTCGGGGGCATCATGGGGGCTCCTTCGGCGTTTTCGGGCAACAGCTACAATACGATTGCATACTGTATCAATTCCGCGATTGCCAAGGTGTCTGCCGTTTCATTGCAGCAGCAATCGTCCCAAAACAATCGCGTGGCGACCGGCGGCATCATTGGAAACGATAAGCTTTCCACCGGTGCGGCAATGAGCTACACCAATTGCTACAATCTGCAGACAAGCTTTGAGACGAAATTTATCGACAACGGAAATTCAGGAAACAACTTTCTTGCCGTTGCGGGAGGAATTGCGGGTTATGCAAAGGACGGCTCGGGGGGCGGAGCGCGCACGATGGAGCAATGCTACAGTGTGGCAGGCGAGCGTGTGATCGACGTTTGCGGAACTGTATCTACTGTGGCATTGAATTTCAATCTGCAGGCTGCGGATACGGAGGGTGGCGCGATCAATCCGTTGCCCTATGCAGGACTGATCTGTGCGGAGCTTTCCGAGGCACAGGTGAACGGAGGCTTTGGAAGTGCCAATGCCTCATTTGCGACCTGCCGATACGGGGTTGCGGCAGAGGAATTGAAGCATTCCGAGGGATATGCTTCGATTGAGAACGCCATTCTTCGCGACCGTCATCTGCTTGACGCGCCAACGTACGTCGGTGTGCAGGAAACGGTGGAACGCAATGAGACATATGCACTTCGCTGGATCGTGAGCATTGATGAGAAGGAATATTATGAGGCGGGTGTCGAGGTGGTTGCAACGGGGCGTGACGGAAAAACCGAGCGCTTTACGCTGACGGCAGAGCATTATTACAAGACTCTGATGGGAACACGCGCAGGAGAGGTGATCTGTTACGATGCGGAGGATTTTGGCAGAACGTATCTGATGGCGCTCACGCTTGACATGGATCTTTCCGAATGGGGCGCGGTGAGCTATTCGGTCACGCCATACTGCGTGAAAAGCGAGGGCGATGCCGCTCTTTGGGGAAGACGCTGGACAGTGTTTTACCATGAAAACGGCGACTTCCAATTCCAAAGCTGCGCGGATTTTTCGATTGACGTTGACGATTCCTACAGCATCGTCTATCCCGAGGATTCGGTGAACGCGGCGGTATACACGGCGATCACGCTTCAGAATCATTTTCTGGAAAAGGGAGGCGTGCTGTTGCCCCTGCAGTCGCAATCCTCACTGCATCCCAATGCCAAGGAGATTCTGATCTGCGAGGACACCTCCATGGAAACGGGATGCTATCGCACCGAGGTGCGGAACAACCGTCTTGTCATCACGGCGGGAGATATGTTCGGCTTCATCGGCGCGGCAGATCACCTGACCGAGGGCGTGTTTGCCACAGGAGAGCTTCAGCTTTCCAACGCCTGCAACTACAACGGATGCTATGAGCGTGAGATGCTGACGAGATCGGCGGGAGAGTATCGCGTGATCTTCCACAACGTGTGGTATCGCAGCTTTGGCAGCTTCGATTCTCCCACGAGCTATCAATACGAGCTTGCATTGGTTGCGGCGTATCAACCGGACGTCATCGGATTTAACGAATTTGACGGCAACTGGAGAAGTTGCGGCTTCATCGAGGCGATGGAGGCGATCGGTTACGTGGAGGCAAAGCCCACGGAGAACGATAGAGTGGTTACCAATCATTTGGATCCGATCTTCTATAACACCGCAACCACCGATCTGATCGAGGACTCTGCCAAGTTCCTTTCCTACGGCAACTTTAACAAAAAAGATGACGACGGTGACGGCATCCAAGAGCCCGTGTTGCGCGAAAACGGAAAATATTACGACAATTCCTCCTCCAGATGGCTTGGTGCCAGCGCGGCGTGCTTCCGTGACAAGACCACCGGGGAAGCATACAGCGTTTGCTGCACGCATCTGGAATCCAACACCTACGTCGATCCGCAGGTTCCCGTCATGGGCAATCCTCTGCGCTGGGAGCAGGTGGAAAAGCTCATTCCGTTCTTGGAGAATTATCGGGAGACTTACGGCATGCCGGTCATTCTCGGCGGAGACGTGAACTCGCGAGATTATTACACCGCGGGCACATATTCTGCGGCGGGCGGCTCGGTGTACGTGGGAGACGATGAGATGGTTCGCTATCACACGGGCGAGATGATCCCGCGACTCAAGAGCGCTCTGGAATTTCTGAAGGAGGCGGGATACACCAACGCCTACGACACCGCACTCAGCCGAAACGAGCAATGCTCCTGCCACGGCTATCCCACCTGGAGCAGTCAGCTCGGTGCGTTCGTGGGGTATAATGCCGTCATCGACGACAACAACTATCTTGCATCCATCGACCACATCTACGTGCTCGACAAAGAGGACAATCTTGAAGAGCTTTTGTACCGCCATATTGCGGACAAACCGATCCTTTGCTCCTCCGATCACAAGCCCGTGATGATCGATTTCAATTTGAATCCCTAATTTCTCAAGGGGCTGTTTTGCAAAAGACAGCCTCTTTTTTATAATTTTAGAAAAAATATTGACGAACCGCTTTTTTTATGATATAATTGATGAGTTAAAAGATTTACCGAAACAGGAGAGTTCTACAATGACACTTTACGAGGATTTAAAATGGAGAGGCTTGATTCAGGATATTTCCGACAACAAGCTGATCGATAAGCTCAATGCGGGCGGCATGACCTTTTATATCGGTACCGACCCTACGGCGGACAGCCTGCATCTGGGACATTATTCGTCCTTTCTCATCACGCGCCGTCTCGCTGCTGCGGGACATACCCCCCTGCTGCTGGTCGGTATGGCAACCGCCCTCATCGGGGACCCTCGCGGTACCGTGGAGCGCAAGCTTTCCGACAGAGCCGAGGTCGAGCGCAACTACGAATGCCTGAAAAATCAGCTGCAGACCATCTTCCCCTATGAGGTCGTCAATAATTACGATTGGGTTAAGGACATCAACGTCATCGAGTTCTTCCGCGACTACGGAAAATATATCAACGTGGGTTATATGCTCTCCAAGGATCTGATCCGTCGTCAGATGGAAAGCGGCATTTCCTATGCCGAGTTCTCCTATATGCTGATCCAGGGCTTGGATTTCAAGTATCTGCACGAAAATCGCGGTGTCGACCTGCAGGTGGCAGGCTCCGACCAATGGGGCAACATCACCACGGGCATCGAGCTGATCCGCAAGACCACGGGCGACGAGGTCTATGCCATGACCATGCCGCTTGTTACCGACTCTCACGGAAATAAGTTTGGTAAGAGCGAGGGCAACGCCGTCTGGCTGGATAAGAACAAGACCAGCTCCT
>JAGANE010000196.1 GCA_017624395.1 Clostridia bacterium | reverse complement strand
CCGCCTAAGCGCAGACGTGTTTAATTAAAAGTGGAGGGATAAAATTATGGCAAGATACACAGGACCTGTTTGCAGACTCTGCCGCAGAGAGGGAACTAAGCTTTACCTGAAGGGTGACCGTTGCACTTCCGGCAAGTGCGCACTCGACCGTAGAAGCACCGCTCCCGGTCAGCATGGCGCAGCAAACAAGAAAATGAGAGAATACGGACTGCAGATGCGTGAAAAGCAGAAGACCAGAAGATACTACGGTGTTCTGGAGAGACAGTTCGTTAACTACTACGAGGAGGCAGCCCGCAAGGAAGGCATGACCGGTGAAAACCTGATCTGCTTGCTGGAGCGCCGTCTTGATAACGTTGTTTACAGAATGGGCTTTGCAGCTTCTCACAAGGAGGCTCGTCAGTTGGTTCTGCACGGACACTTCACCCTCAACGGCAAGAAGGTTAACATTCCTTCTCTGATCGTAAAAGCAGGTGACGTAATCGCCGTTAAGGAAACCAGCCGTGACTCCGTAAAATTCAAGGCTCTGGCAGAGGCAGCTGCTTCTCAAACCGCTCCCAAGTGGTTGGAGGTTAAGGCAGACGCTATGACCGCAAAGGTTGCAACCCTGCCTGCACGCGAGGACGTTGACTTTGATTTCAACGAGCAGCTGATCGTCGAGCTCTATTCCAAGTAATCCGTTGCTTTCCAAAAACGATACGGCGCATCGGATCTGCTTGGATCGGCATCGTATCAGCCCTATAGCCAATTTGAAAACGATTATAAGGAGGATTATTTGGAATGATTGAGATTGAAAAGCCGAATATCACATCGATTGATTTGAGCGAAGACGGCACACACGGTACGTTTATCGTGGAGCCTCTGGAGCGTGGCTACGGTACTACGCTCGGCAACTCCTTGCGCAGAGTTCTGCTCAGCTCTCTGCCCGGCGTCGCCGTTACCAATATTAAGATCGACGGAGTTCTGCATGAGTTTTCCACGATCTCGGGTGTTACCGAGGACGTGACTGAGATCGTGCTGAACGTCAAGGGCATCACTGCAAAATTGCATTGCGCAGGTCCCAAGACCGTCATCATTGACGTAACGGGAGAAAAGGACGTTACCGCAGGAGATATCAAACAGGATTCCGATATTGAGATCTTGAACCCCGACCATCACATTGCAACGGTTGGCGAAAACGAGAGATTTTATATGGAGCTTACCTTTGCCGGCGGACGCGGATACGTTTCGCAGGAAAGAAACAAGCAGCTGCACACCCAAATTCTTGGCGCAGCAACCTCGGCTCCCATCGGAACCATTTACACCGACTCGATCTACACGCCCGTGTACAACGTGAATTACACCGTTGAAAATACCCGTGTCGGTAACATTACGGATTACGACAAACTGACTCTGGAAATCCTGACCAACGGAACCATTTCCGCAAGAGAGGGTATTTCGCTTGCAGCCAAGATTCTCAATGAGCATCTCAACTTGTTTGTGGATTTGTCAGATGAAGCAAAGAAGGCAGAGATCATGGTCGAAAGAGAAGAGACCATCAAGGAGAAAGTCCTTGAGATGACCATTGAGGAGCTTGATATGTCTGTACGTAGCTTCAACTGCTTGAAGCGTGCAGGCATTGACACGGTGGAGGATCTGATCGCTCGCACCGAAGAAGACATGATCAAAGTCCGTAACCTTGGTAAGAAGTCGCTTGAGGAAGTGATTCAAAAGCTTCATTCCCTTGGTTTGGAGCTTCGTAAGGAAGAAGAATAATTCCGCGACACTAACCTACAGATTAAAAAAAGATTCGTAAACAGCAGAAGGAGGGAACAGAAATGCCCGGAACCAGAAAACTTGGCAGACCTACCGCTCACAGAAGAGCAATGCTCCGCGGTATGGTTACCTTACTGCTTGAGAACGGACAGATTGAGACCACGCTCACCAGAGCGAAGGAAGTTCGTTCCATTGCAGAAAAGATGATTACACTCGGTAAAAAGAATACACTGGCAAGCCGTCGTGCAGCTCTTGCTTATATCACCAAAGAGGACGTTGTAAGCAAGCTGTTCAATGAGATTGCTCCCACGTACGCAAACCGTCAGGGCGGTTACACCCAGATCTTTAAGCTGGGCAACCGCCGAGGCGATGCTGCTGAAATGGCAATCGTAAAGCTGCTGGTTGAGGCTCCCGTTGTTGAGGAGAAGCCCGCTGAGGAGGCTCCCAAGAAGAAGAGCGCTCCCAGAAAGAAGAAGACCGAGGAAGCTGCACCTGCACCCGCAGCTGAATAATTAAAATTGGGGAAAGAGAAACCTTTGATCTCAAAGGATCTCTTTCCCACTTTTTTTCTTTTTTTACCCAACCTTTTTCTTGTTTTTTGTGTCATGATATATGAAGAAAGGGGGGGGAGAAAATGTATTTGAAAAATTTAAAACGCAAGCCGACAATCATTATTATCATTTTCTCTATTGTTGGTGCCATCGTTTCATATGTCGCTTTTTGGAAGCATAGTCTGTTCTGGTTGATCATTTTTTATTGTATGCTATTGTTTACGACGATCATATTGAGTAGGTATTCCTCAAACAAAATGATGGGGTTGATCCGAAAAAAACATCTTTTGATCGATCAGGGAAAACAGTATGTCCCCTCGCTTGGAAAAATGTCCCTTTTGAGCTTTTTGATCGCATTGCCGTTTTATTTGATTTGGTTTTTGATTTCTTTTATCGCTGTGTTAGATCCGTATGCTTTTATCATGCTGAATCTGCCGATTTTAACGCTTTCTTTTCTTGCATTTGGGTTTGTTTACCGCGTTTGGAATACGCTTGAGGGAGGCGGTTTGCTTTTTTGGAGCCTTCATATTGTGATCTTTTTTGGGGTACAGCTGTTGGGGTGGGTGGTTCGCATCAACTTTTTAAAGGAGTTTTATTTTTAAAAAATTTTTATATAAAAAATAGTGCCGAGTAGAAGTTGTTGCTTCTACTCGGCAGTGCTTTTAGTATTCCACGTTAAATAGAATTTTGATGATTTGCGCCATGCCGTCGGGGAGGGGAGAGACAAAATGTACCTCGTTTCCCGTGCGCGGGTGCGCAAAGGTCAGCTCCTTGGCATGTAAGGCTTGACCTTTGATCAAGGATTTGTGACGGGCTTCAAACTTGGTGTTGGAGCCGCCGTAAATCGGATCTCCCAAAAGCGGATGCCCAATGGATGACATATGCACGCGGATCTGGTGTGTGCGCCCTGTTTCCAGCTCACAACGGATCAGCGTAAAGCATTGACCGTCGGATTCTCCGCGGGCAAGAGCCTGCCAATGTGTGATGGCTTCACGGGAGGCGATCTCGGTGTTACGGATCACTGCCATACGCTTTCGGTCCACAGGATGCCTGCCAATGGGGGCATTGACTGTCCCGCAGTCCTCCTTAAAATTGCCAATGGCAACTGCGTAATAGGTGCGACGAATGTGATGTCCCTTGAGCTGCTCCGAAAGCTTGAGATGCGCGTCATCGTTTTTGGCAACCACCAAAAGCCCTGACGTGTCCTTGTCGATGCGGTGGACGATGCCCGGACGGATCACTCCACCCACGCCCGAAAGCGACGAGCCGCAATGATAAAGCAGGGCGTTGACCAACGTACCGTCAGGATTTCCTGCAGCGGGATGCACCACCATGCCTACGGGCTTGTTGACCACGATCAGGTCGTCGTCCTCGTAAATGATATCCAACGGAATGTTTTGCGGAATTGCTTCGCATGGGGTTGGATCGGGGAGAATCAGCTCAATCAGATCATTTTGTCGCAAACGGTAATTTTTAGAGGTAGGGAGCGCGTTGACCGTGACAGAGTTTCCTTCGATCAGCTTGATTGTCGCCGATCTCGTCAGCTCTGTCGCCTGTGCGAGGAACTGATCCAACCGCATTCCCACGTCCTCGGTGGTGGCAGTCAGGAGGATCGGCGCATTTTCTGTATCATTCCACGGCTTGGTCATGGTCGTTCTCCGTGGTATCCTGCGTGACGGCAGACGTTGCTTTGCCCTCGTGTGTGAGCCTGATTTTTTGCAGCTTATAATCGCGGATCATATCAACGATCAAGTATCCCATCAGCATAAAGGCGCCAACGGTCACAAAGGAATCGGCTACGTTGAAGATGGCAAAATCGATCAACGTAAAATCAATAAAATCAATTACGTAGCCAAGCGCGATGCGGTCGATCATATTTCCAATGCCGCCGCCAACGATCATTGCAAGGGTGATCTGCACATAGCGGCTTTTGGGACGGAATGCAAACAGGTAGATCAGCAAGCCGACGATAGCAACGGTGGAAAAGATCATAAAGATCCACCGTTGATCGCTGAGCATTCCAAATGCCGCGCCCTCGTTGCGGGCATAGGTGAAATGTAACACGTCCTTCCAAAGTGGGAAGGAGGCTTCATTCTCCAGATAAATGACCGCCAGCCATTTGGTCAATTGATCCAGCGCAACTGCGCCGACAATGATTGCAATGAGTAGGATCATATGCTTCCTTTCTGTGTGCTTTTTCCATACGGCTACAACCGTTGTGGAAAAGGATCTGTGGTACTTATAAAAGGGAAGGTGGGGGAGAGGTCGCCTTGGCGGCTTCTTCCCCCACAGGATTATTTCAGGATCTCCTTGCAGCGTGCGCAGAGGAATCCGCCGTCGGCATCATGCTCGCCCTCGGTGGAAAAACTCCAGCAACGGTCGCACTTGCAGCCGTCAGCAGGCTCTACCAATACGGCAAGTGTTTCTGCCTCGTTTTGATATGCACCTGCAGGGGCGGCATCCTCGGAAAGATGAACACCCGAAACGATGAATACGGTATTCAGCTCCTTGCCAAAGTCCGCCAGCAGCTTTTGCATTTCGGCATCCTTGGTGTAAAGCGTTACCTTGGCTTCCAAGGATTTTCCAACCAGCTTTTCGGTGCGAGCGATCTCAAGCGCCTTCATCACGTCGTCGCGCATCTCAAACAGACGGTTCCACTTCTCGCTGATTTCGGGGAAGCAGAGCGCTTCCTCGTAAGAGGGCATATCGTTAAGGAATACGCTTTCCTTGACGTCGCTTGCAAGATGAGGAATTGCCTGCCAGGTCTCCTCGGCGGTGAATGCCAAAATCGGAGCAATCAAACGAACCAAGCCCGAAAGTACAAAGTACATGGCAGTTTGTGCGCTGCGACGCGCCTTGCTGTCTGCCTTCTCGGTGTAAACGCGGTCTTTGGTGATGTCAATATAGAGCTTGGAAAGCTCGGTGGTGCAGAAGTTGGTCACGCTGTGTGAAATCGGGTGGAATTCGAACGCATCGTAGGACGTGCGAACCTCGCGCGTCAGCTGATTCATGGCAGAGATGATCCAACGGTCGATTTCGTAAAGCTCGCCAAAGGGAAGTGCATCTGTGTTGGGATCAAAGTCGTTGAGGTTGGCAATCAGGATACGTACAGTGTTGCGGATCTTGCGGTAGGCATCGGAGAGCTGCTTGAAGATCAGATCCGAAGCACGGACGTCTACGCGATAATCGGCAGATGCCGCCCAAAGACGAACCAGATCGGCACCGTATTTTTTGATCATATCCAAAGGATCAATTCCGTTGCCAAGCGACTTATGCATCGCTCTGCCTTCACCGTCAACCACCCAACCGTGTGTCAAAACGGTCTTGTAGGGAGCCTGCGCCTGTCCTCTTGCGCCAACAGCGGTCAGGAGCGAGGATTGGAACCATCCGCGGTACTGATCGGCACCCTCCAGATAGAGGTCTGCGGGCCAGCGAGCCTCGGCATTGTCCTCTACGACAGAGAAGTGGGTAGAGCCGGAGTCAAACCAGCCGTCCAGAGTGTCGGTCTCCTGCGTAAAGTGCTTACCGCCGCAATGCGGGCAAACAAAGCCGTCGGGCAAAAGCTCGGCTGCTGTTTTTTCGTACCAGACGTTAGAGCCGTTTTGCGCGAACAGCTCGGAGATGCGAGCGATGGTCTCGTCGTTGCAGATCGGCTTTTTGCAGTCGTCACAGTAGAATACGGGAATGGGAAGGCCCCAATGACGCTGACGCGAGATACACCAATCGGCGCGGTCACGGATCATCTGCTTGATGCGTTCACCGCCCCAATCGGGATACCAAGTCACCTTTTCGCATGCCTTGACTGCGTTTTCCTTAAATGCCTCTACCGAGCAGAACCACTGAGGCGTTGCACGGAAGATGATGGGATTTTTACAGCTCCAGCAGTGGGGATATTCATGCTCAAATTCCTTGGAGGCAAACAGTGCGCCGCTTTCCTTCATATCAGCAAGAATTGCATCGTTGGATTCGTCATAGCGCAGCCCTGCAAACTTACCTGCCTCCTCGGTCTGGTATCCGCGGTCGTCTATGGGAACCAGCGGCGGGAGTCCGTAACGGCGGCAGGTGACGTTATCGTCTGCACCAAAGCCGCCTGCGGTGTGAACGCAGCCCGTACCGCTGTCCATGGTTACGTAGTCGGCAACTGCCAACAGACTGTCGCGGTCAAGGAAGGGATGCTGTGCCGTCATATACTCAAAGAAGCTGCCGGGATAGGTGGCAACCACCTCGTAGCTCTCTACGTTGCCCTCTGCCATGGTAGCGGCAACAAGTGCCTCTGCAACAATGTAGCATTCACCGTTGGATGCCTTGACGATGGCGTAGCTTTCGGTGGGATTGAGTGCGATCGCCTGGTTGCCGGGGAGCGTCCAGGTCGTGGTCGTCCAGATGATAAAATAGGTGTTGGAAAGATCACAAACGCCCGCCAGCTTGCCTGCATCGTCCTTGATACGGAACTTGACGTAGATCGAGGTACACTTGTCGGTCTTATATTCGATCTCAGCCTCTGCCAGAGCCGTTTCGTCGCTGGGGCACCAATAAACGGGCTTGAGTCCCTTATAGATGTATCCACGCTTGTACATCTCACCAAAGACCTTGATCTCGCGTCCCTCAAATTCCTTGTTCATTGTCAGGTAGGGATGCTCCCAATCTCCCGTAACGCCAAGGCGGACAAACTGCCCCATCTGCACCTTGACAAAATCCTCTGCAAACTTGTGACAGGCATTTCTGAATTCGGGAATCGAGGTCTTTTTACGGTCCAGCTTGTTTTTCTTGATGATTGCGGATTCAATGGGCATGCCGTGGTTATCCCAGCCGGGAATAAACGGAACGTGATAGCCCGACATGGATTTGGACTTGTTGATAAAATCCTTGAGGATCTTGTTCATGGCGGTTCCCATGTGAATGTTTCCATTGGAGAAGGGAGGACCGTCATGCAGGATATACAAGGGCTTATCCTTGCCGTTTTCCTGCATTTTGTTGTAAAGTCCGAGATCCTGCCAATACTTTAGCATTTCGGGCTCTCTCTGCGGCAGATTTGCGCGCATTGGGAACTCGGTTGTTGGCAGATTTAATGTGCTTGTGTAATCCTTTGCCATTTTCGTTATCTCCTATCGTTTTGATTGATGTTAAAAAACAAAAAAGCCCCATAGCGTCATAGCTATGAGACGGAGGTTTTCCGCGGTACCACTCATATTCATCGTCAAGCGATGCCCTTTACGGAGGCAGGAAACCTCCCGTGCTTTAACGCAGCCATACGGATACGCTTACTGCCTTTTGGGGTTGGGCGCATCAACTCGGAAGTGATGTCACAAAAAAGTACTGACTACGTGCTTTCACCAACCGCACGCTCTCTGCAAGACTTCCTTTTTCGGAGCTCTTCGTCACTGTTTTTACATCTTATATTATAGCACAGTTTTTTTTTGTTGTCAATCATTTTGTAAAAATAACTTTCATTTTTCCTCTCTTTCTTTTATTTTTTAGGTAAAGAATTATTCTCTTTCTAAAAAATGCAAAAAACTTTGACATTTTACGACAAATCTTCATAAAATAACAATAGGCCGCCCATTGTGTGGCGGCGGAAAAGAAACGATTGAAAGGAGTTCTTTTGATGTATTCTGATAATTACAGACGTTCACCTGCAGGACGGTCAAACGACGAGTTTTTGCGGCGAATGCTTGGCGGTGAGGTGATCGGGAAGGAGTTACCGGTCATGGCAGCCGAGCGTCCCGTTTTGCCGGAGTATGCGGAGGGGCGGCGCGTGGACTGTACGGGGAACGTCATTTCCAATACTGCACCCGAAAAAGAGGACAACGCAGATCAATGTCCAAAGCAGGTTCATGCACCGGCACTTGCAATGGTCTATGCACCGCGTCAATGCTGGAGAGGCGTTCTGGAGCCCATGGCGGGCTTGAAAAAGGGAAGTATTTTTTCGGAGCTGATCCTTCCCTTTGAGGGCTGCTGCAAAATTGACGGAACGGAGGTCAACACCCGCAAATAAGACGGGGAGACACACAAAGAACAGACAAAACAATTATCAACCAATCAATCACAGTCCCGCACCGCAGGGCAGAGCCGATTTTGCGCCGAGCAATTGTCGTGACGAGATGAAGATGCTCCGAGCCTTGGATTTTGCCATTCAGGAGACGGTACTGTTTTTGGATGCCTATCCCGAAAATAAACAGGCGTTGGCGTACTATCATCAGCTTGTAGAGCAAAGAGGTCAAGTCATGGCGGCATATCAAAAAAAATGCGGTCCCGTGACGATGTACGGAAACGTCAGCCGCAATTCGTGGGATTGGGTGACAGGACCTTGGCCGTGGGAGCCAGAGGCAAACTGAGGCGGAAAGGAGAGAGCTGAGATGTGGACTTATGAGAAAAAATTGCAATATCCCGTAAAAATTAAAAATCCCAACCCCAAGCTGGCGCAGGTGATCATCAGCCAATTGGGCGGACCCGACGGAGAGCTTGCCGCCTCCATGCGCTATCTCAATCAGAGATATGCCATGCCTTACGGCGAGGTAACGGGGATTTTGACCGACGTTGGCACCGAGGAGCTGGCGCATCTTGAGATGGTAGCGGCAATTTTGTTCCAACTGACCAGAAACCTTTCGGAGGAGGAGATTGCGGCAAGCCCCTTTGCCACTTATTTTGTGGATCATACCACGGGGATCTATCCTGTTGCCGCAAGTGGAGTTCCCTTTGATATGAAATACGTTGGCATCAAGGGCGATGTCATTGCCGATTTGAACGAGGACCTTGCAGCAGAGCAAAAGGCGCGAGTCACCTACGACAATATTTTGCGTTTGTGCGACGATCCCGACGTAAGGGATCCGATCAAGTTCTTGCGTGAGCGTGAGATTGTGCATTACCAAAGATTTGCCGATGCCCT
>JAGANE010000195.1 GCA_017624395.1 Clostridia bacterium | reverse complement strand
GGAACGAGCATTCGAGAGATCTATGCAGACCTGACCCATCAAGCGGCAGAGCGGGGGGCAGAGCTTGTGGTCTGGCCCGAAAGTGCCATGCCGTACACGCTCAATCAAAGCACAAGCCTGAGAGCCTTTGTTTCTGCATTGGCAAAGGAGTGCCGCGTGACCTTGATCGTTGGTGCCTTTTATTATGAAAATGAACCCGTCCTGCGAAACGAGAACGCGCTCTTTATGGTCACCCCCAACGGTGAGATCAGCGAGACGGTCTATGCAAAACGGCATCTGGTTCCGTTTGGAGAGTACGTTCCCATGCGTGAGATCATCATGACATTGATCCCGCCGCTTGCCAATCTTTCCGCATTGGATGAGGACGTCACTCCGGGCGTTGGTACCGCATTGTTTGAAACCCCGTGGGGAAGTCTTGGCTCACTGATCTGCTTTGATTCGATCTATGAGGAATTGACGCTGGACAGTGTGTGCGACGGCGCGGGTTTGATGATGATCTCCAGCAATGATAGCTGGTTTTACGATTCCGCCGCCGTTTATCAGCATCAGGCGCAGGCACAGCTTCGCGCCATTGAAAGCGGCAGATATTTTGCACGTGCCGCCAATACGGGAATTTCCACCGTCATTTCCAACGAGGGAGAATTACTTGCGTGGATTGATCCCTTGACTACGGGATATGAGGTTGCCGACGTCCGTATGCATACCTCAAATACCCTCTATACCCTCATCGGTAATTTGTTCGTCTATCTTTGCATTGCCTTTTCAATTCTGCTTCCAACGATCGGTAAGCTTCTCGGAAAGCCGCGGACAAGATCTGCCGTTTTGCGCACGCATTACGGAAAATAAGAAATATAAAGCATAAAATAAAAATAGTGCGGGGGAGGACTTTTTGTAAAAGGTCCTCCCCTATATTAGCTCTTTGTGAAAAGGTTTTGGTGAAGGGGCGCGGGGGAGCCCCTTTTGTCCAAAAGGGGTTCCCCCGCATAATTCTATTCCTAAAATTTTATCTTTAATACATTTTATACTTCAATCTCAAATTGTCTGCGATCATCGCGATGAATTCGGAATTTGTGGGCTTTCCGCGGTTATTTTGTATTGTGTAGCCAAAATAGGAGTTGAGGGTATCCACGTCGCCTCTATCCCATGCCACCTCAATGGCGTGACGGATCGCGCGCTCCACATGGCTGGTGGTGGTCGCGTACTTTTTTGCCACACTGGGGTAGAGGACCTTGGTTACCGAGTTGATGATATCCGAATCCTTAATGGTCAAAAGAATGGCGGTACGCAGATACTGATAGCCCTTGATATGGGCGGGGACACCGATCTGATGAATGATCTGCGTTACCTGCGTTTCAATATCGGGGGTTTTTTCCATTTGAATTGCCGCCGCGGGAACGTCGGTGCGACGACGCGAAACAATGCTTTGAATATGCTCACAAAGACTGTTGACGTTGACGGGCTTGAGCAAACAAAGCTCGGCTCCCGCCTCGGTTGCCTGAATAAAGATGTTTTGGTTAGAGACCGACGACACCACAATAAAGGCAGGCTCCTTTTCGTGACCCCAATCCAAGCCGTGGCTGCTACGAAGCACACCGATGCCGTCCAGCTTGGAAAGCCACACGTCCAAAAGCACAACGTCGGGATGAGAGCGTGTCATTTTCAACAGTGCTTCCTCACCGTTGGTGGCTTCCTCTACGTTGCAATAGCCCGCGTGTAACAGCCCGTCCCGAATGGCGGTACGGCTCATCACGTTTTCGTCTGCAATTAAAATTTTGGTACTGTATTCCATGGGTAAAATATCCTCCGTAATGATTTCCAATTTCTTACAGTAATATTTTACCATATTCCGGAAGGTTTTGCAAGTGTTTTTTCGCGAAAAAGTTCCCAAAATTTACAGTTATTTACTGTTAAATTTTACCAAAATATTGTAAAGATCTCAATTTTTAGAGTGTTTACAGGGTTCTTTGAAGAAATCCGTCAAATCCATTTCGTATCTGCCGTCGTTATTTTTTGAAAAACCGATGGCTTTGATCAAGGTTTCGTTGTCGCACTCGGCGTCAAAAAACGCGCGGTGAACACCGCAAAGATCAATAAAATTGAGTGCGGCACGTCCCATGACGAACATCGGCTCAAATTCGTACTTTTCGGGAAGTGCGGCAAAGTCCACGATTCTGCCGCCCTCGGCACTCATGGTAAATTGGCAAATTCCGCGCAGCTCCTCGTCCACCAATGCCTTATAAGCCAAAAGCTCGGTGCGAAAGGGAATGCCGCAGCGTGCGCAAAGAGCCTCCTGCTCCTGCTTGTCCTGAATCGGTAAAACCTCCAGCATGGTATCAGTTCCTTTCGGTAGTTAAATATTTTATCTCATCAACACTCAGATCCCGCCATTTTCCAAGCGGAAGCTCCCCAAGTGTCAATTCTCCAATGGCAACGCGTTGCAGGCGACGGATCTTCAATCCCACCGCCTCGCACATACGGCGGATCTGTCGGTTGCGCCCCTCGTAAAGCTCCATTTCCAAAAGCTCCTCTGAAAGCAGACGAACCCCAACGGGCAACAGACGGTAGCCGTCCAGCTCCATCGGCGAGGCGAGTGCCTCCAATTGTGCCTTGGTAGGTGCAGGGGAGACGGTGACGTGATAGATCTTGGGAATTTCATGCCTTGGGTGTGTCATTCGGTTGGTAAATTCACCGTCATCGGTCAAAAGCAATAGTCCCTCCGAGTCCATATCCAAGCGCCCCACGGGGTAAAGACGTGTTCCCGCAGCTTTTGTCAGCTCGGTAACGGTGCGACGTCCCTTTTCATCCTTGGTGGTGGTCACAAAGCCGCGCGGCTTGTTGAGCATGATATAGCGATGCGGCTTGTCCGCACGGGGCAGAATGCGTCTGCCCTGATATTCAATAACGTCCACTGCGGGATTTATCTTGTCGCCCAAAGCGGCAATTTTGCCGTTGATGCGCACGTGCCCCGCAAGGATCTCTGCCTCGGCGGCACGGCGGGAAAGTGTTCCGCTATCCGAAAAGAATTTTTGCAGACGAATCGGCTCAGCCACCGCCGTCACCTCCTTTTTTTCTTCCATTATATATTATTTGATGCCAAACAATGATAACAGCCATTGCCAAAAGCCGCGTTTTTGGGGCTTGGTTACGGTACTGCAGGCAATCAGCGAGACCTCGCCGATGCGCTCTTTGGTGCCGTCACGGTCAAGGTCGCAGTAAAAAATCGCCTTGCCGCAGACCTCTCCTGCCATGATCCCCGCATATTCAAAGTGCGGAGCTTCGGTCACCACGGTGATTTCGCTGCGGTTGGTTGGCAGCGTGAGACGAAGCTCCTCCGTGTTGGAAAGCAGGATCTCGGAGACATTGCCGCCGACGATGGGCAGAGAATGCGAAAGCTCCTCCGCACGGCACAGCAATACCGATTCATAGCGCAAAAAGCCGTAGTCCAGCATGGATTGATGATCGTTCCAATCGTCGGGGGCATTCAGCGTGACCGCAATCAACGTTACTCCATCCCGTTGCGCCGCAGAGACAAGACAGCGTCCGCTCCGCTTGGTAAAGCCTGTTTTGACACCGATGCAAGGGTCGTAGAGCCGCAAAAGCTTGTTGTGATTGATCAAGAGCCTCGCGCCCTCGTTGCCTGCATGAGGAATGGTGGCTTTCCTTGTGGAGACCACCGTGCGAAGCAGGTCGTTTTGCAGTGCGTGAGCGGTCAGGATCGCTAACTCATAAGAGGTTGTATAGTGCGCCTCATCGTCAAGCCCGTGTGGATTGACAAAGTGCGTGTCCTTTAGCCCAAGCTCGCTTGCAAGGCGATTCATTTCCTCCACAAACGCCTCCTCGCTGCCCGAAACGCCGATCGCAATCGCAACCGCCGCATCGTTTGCGGATTCCAGCATCAACGCGTACAGTAGCTGCTCCAGTGTCAGCTGTTCTCCCTCACTCAGATACACCGAGGAGCCCTCCACGCCAACCGCGCCCGCATCTACGGTAATGAGACGGTCGGGCGAAGAAAGCCGCAACGCCGTCAATGCCGTTGCGATCTTGGTCGTGCTTGCCATTGGCAGACGTTGCTCCGCGTTTTTGGAAAAGACCACGGTACCGCTTTCTGCCTCGATCAAAATTGCGCTTTGTGCCGAAACCGAAGGGGAGAGCGATGCTTCTGCAGTGCCGCTGATCGAAAAAAGCGGAAAGAGAAGGCAGAGCGCTAAGATCGGGATCCACACGCGATTCCATTTTGACATAATAATACCCTCCGAAAAAATATACCTTTGTTTCATGTATATTTTTCCGGAGTGGTGATTATGACGGGCAAATGCCTCAAATAAAATCAGAACTTGTACTTTTTCTTTTTGGATGCCTTTTCGTTCATGCTTTCACGGATCTTGCGCTCATATTCAAGCTCCAGCGCATCAACCTCTGCGGTGTTTTCCTCTGCAGCGTCGCCCGTAATCACCGATTTGATACGGTTGATAAAATCGGGAGTTTGGTCAAGAATGTCGGCAAGCTGCTCAATGGGGGAAGCCTTTTCCTGCACCATCGGGAGCATTTCCACTCTGCCGTCGGGAGAAACCACCAAAAAGCCGATGGGGCTGACCGTAACGCCGGTGCCACCGCCGCCTCCAAAGTTGGCGGAAACGCCCTTGCCCTCGGTGGGGAGATCAAGACCGCCCGAAGCAAAGCCCATCGTTACCTTGGAGATGGGAATGATAACGGTTCCGCCGGGGGTAGAGATCTGTCTGCCCACAACGGTATCGGCGTCAATGATCGAGCGCACCTTGTCGAGCGAGCTGTTGATAAGTTCCTTGATAGAAGATTCTTTTTCCATGATGTTTCTTCCTTTCGTTTATGTGAATAATTTTTTTAAACGGTTTGAGCGGCAGCCTTTTTTTGTGCGCGCTTTTTTGCTTTTTTGAGCGCGAGTGTGCGCTCGGTGCGGTAGGCGGTCAACATTTTTATGCCGATTCCCAGAATTTGAGAGAGATAGAGCGAGCAGGAAATGTCAACCTCTGCGTGGCATTTGCCCGAAAGGTAATCGGGGACGATCTCCACGTCATCGGGGTTACGGTGAATGCTTGCAAAGCTTTGCTCGATCCAATGCAACAGATATGCCGCGCCCTGTACCACGGTGCCGTAAAGAAGTGCGGTTTTTGCGGCGTCGTCGGTTCCAACGGCAATCTTTAATCTGCGAATGTGAATTTCGGGCTTTCCCTTGGTCACGCGGTGCAGCTTTTTCAAGAGTGCTGCAACCATTTCCAGATTTTCCTTGAGGTTGGGGGCGGGAAGGGCTTTTGCCTGCTCCTTCTTTTGCTTTTTCTTCAACGCCTTTTTTGCCGCTTTCTTTTTTGCCTTTTCGCGCTTTTTTGCGGCTACCTCGGCGGCTTTTCTGCGACGCTTCAGCTCCTTTTTCAAAACGCGATCGGGGTTGTGGCAACGGGAAAGGCTCTTTTTCTTCTTTTCCTTTTTGTCACTGTTGAACAGTGTAAGCGGAACCCCCAGAATATACGCCACGACCTTTACCTTTTCACGGGCAATGATACGGATTCTGGCTTTTCCAAAGATGAGCAGAGCGGCAATGAGGAGGATCAAGCCCGCAAACGCTATGAGAATGATCCACAACGGATTCATGCGTTGTCACCTTCTTCCAAATCGGCAGCCGGCTCGGCGCCATGCTCAAAGATCACGTCGGTTTCCTCGCTATCCACAGGTGCCTCGTAATCCTTTGGCTGATCGTTTTCAAAATCGGCAGCTGTTTCCTCGGTATTCATTGTCAATTGCTCGCCGCCGTCGGTTTCCTCTGCCTGCGCTGCGGCAACGCTGAGTGCCTCGGTTTCGGGCAACTCGTCCAAGGAGTTGATTCCAAAGACGCGCAGGAACTTATCTGTGGTAACGTAGAGCATCGGGCGACCGGGGGCATCCAGACGTCCTGCCGCCTCGATCAGTCCCTTGTCCAAAAGGGAATTGACCGCATAGGAGCTGTCCACACCGCGTACCAGATCAATAAAGGAACGGGTGACGGGCTGATTGTAGGCAACCACTGCCAACACCTCCATGGATGATGCCGAAAGGTTTCCACCGCGGCGGATTCCAAGTGCCTCTCGGATGTAGGGGGCATATTGCTCCTTGGTGGTCAGCTGACAGGTGGTGGGATACATCAACAGCTGAATGCCGTGATTGGTGTCCTCCTTGGCAAAATGCTCGGACATTGCCCGCACCATGGTCTTAACGTCCTTAACGCTCAGGCTGAGCACCTCGGCAAGCTTGTCGTAGCGCATGGGGTAGCCTGCGGCAAAGAGGATTGCCTCAATTGCCTGCTCGATCTCCTGTGCCGTTGTCAGCGGCTCCAATACGGGAGCCGTTTGCTTTTTATCTTCCATTATTCGTCATGACTCCTTTCTGTGGTTTCACCGTTGACAAATTCCTTTGCTTTTTCTGTCATCGTGCGGACGATTTCGTTCATGTCAAGTCCAATATCGTCAAGCAGATCCTCGTCGTCCTCGGAAAGTCGGTTGTCCAAAAGCTCCGCCATGCGTGCTTCCTCCTCAAGGTCGCTGTCGTCGGGGGGAAGCTCCGTGTCGTTGATCGAGAGATTGTCCTCTGTAAGCGCTGCTTCCTTGGCACGTCTGCGTTCCTCGGCGCGTCTTGCACGCTCCTCCTCACGCAGGCGCTTCTTTTCGGCAAGCTTTTGCTCACGGATGATCCTTCGTTGCTCGCGGTGCATTTCAGCCTTGGAGGAAAGTGGGATCGGCTCACTGTCGTCATAAACGCGCGGCTTCTTTTCCTCGCTACCGTCCTCTGCGGGCGGCTCATCGTTGACCACAAAGCGCGTATTGCTTCCGTGGATCACGGTATAGGAATCGGGATCCTCCTCGATCAGGATCTTTCTGACCTTGATCAATTCCAGAATACCCCAAAAGATTGCAATCAGGTCGGGAAGCGAGACCGCATCGGAAAGCAGCTCCTTCATCGACGGATTTTTCTTTTTGTCAATGTGATGGAGAATGCCAACGATCTTGACCTCAACGGGAACGATTGGCTTGGCGATCATCGGGGCAAAGACCTGCTTTTCTGCCTTGGGACGGCTTTCATTTGCCGCAATAATGCGTCTGACCGCCGCACAAAGGCTGGTTACCTGCTGGTCTGCCACGTAGGAAACGTCAACGCTGATCTCATCGGTATCCTTTACCATACGACCGCTGTAAAGCTGATAAAGGGGTGTCATCTTTTGCACCGCCTGCTTGGCTTGCTGGAAGCGGAGCAGGGCATCGGCAAGATCTGCACGGGGATCCTTTTCATCGGGGGTTGCACGCGGCAGGAGCATGCTGCTTTTGATGCGCATCAGCTCGCTTGCCATCACAATAAATTCACCCGCAAGCTCCATATCCATGCTTTGTGCCATGCGGATATACTCCAGATATTGGTCGCAGATCAGCGAGATGGGAATGTCATCGATATTCACTTTGTTTTTGTGGATCAGAGATAGCAAAAGGTCAAGAGGACCTTCAAACTGCTCGATCCGATAGGTGAGGGCTTCCATGTGGTGGGAGTGTCCTTTCTGTCAAAATGATCTGTCAGGCAAACAGATACTCAAAAATATCCTGCGGCAAAAGCAGCTTGGAAAAAGCCTGATAGAGTGGCGGATAGATCGCATCGATCAGCTTTTCGGCAAGCCATGCCGAGGGGGAAAAATCAAAGAAATAGGAAAATGCCATCAAGGCTACCAACAACCCCAGCATGATCTGTCTTTCATAGCGCATGATCAAAAAGTAATGGCGCTGAGGCAGGAATGAAAAAGCAATGCGGGAGCCGTCAAAGGGCGGAATGGGAATCAGATTAAAGATCATCAGCACAAGGTTGAACAGTGCGCTTAATTGAAAGATCATTGCAAGCCAAAAGACACAGCGCAGCAAAAATCCTTCTCCCATTTGGATGGCAACAAGGGTATAGCACGCCGAGAAAAACGCAAACAGAACGATGCTGATAAGACCGATCAAAAGGTTTGCCGCAGGTCCTGCCGCCGCTGTGATCGCCATTCCTTTTTTGGGATCGCGAAAGTAGCGTGTGTTGATGGGAACGGGCTTTGCCCAACCGTAGCCGACCAGCAGCATCATCAAGCATCCGATGGGATCAAGATGCTTGAGCGGATTGAGCGACAGCCTTCCGAGATTGTGTGCGGTAGGGTCTCCCATTTTCCAAGCCGCGTAGCCGTGCGCCGCCTCATGAAAGGAGAGTGCGCACAAAATGACGGGGAGTGTCAATAAGAGACGGATGATAATATCGGTAATGCTGTCACCCTGCAAAAGTGAAAAAAGCATTTTGAAAAAAGGATCCTTTCGTTGGTTTCGTCGTATGCTTTAAAGCTCGGCGTAAGCGTTGATCTGCCTCCACAGCTCCTGCTTGCCGTCGTTTTTGAGCGCCGAATAAAACAGGATCGGCGTATCCGAGGGAATGTCGGGGTGATTGCGCAAAAGCTCCTCGGATTTTTTGCGCTCGGTGGCGTTGAGCTTATCACTCTTGGTTGCCACAATGACAAACGGGATCTCGGCTTGTCGCAAAAATTGCAGCATCATCTCATCGTCGGCGGTGGGGCCGATGCGGCTATCCACCAATTGGATCACAAGCTTTAAAAGATCAAGATTGGGATTTTTGGTAAAATATCCGTCGGTGAGTGCCGACCATTGCGCCTTATCCTCGGGCTTGCGCTTGGCAAAGCCGTAGCCGGGCAGATCCACGAGAAACAGTTTTTTGTCCACGTCGTAAAAGTTGATGGTAATGGTCTTGCCGGGAGCGGAGCTGACACGAGCCAGCGATTTGCGCCCGAGCAGAGAGTTGATCAGCGAGCTTTTTCCGACGTTGGAGCGTCCCGAAAACGCGATCTGAACCATGGCATCAGTGGGGAATTGCTTGGGAAGTCCCGCGCTGATACGTAAATTGACGTTGTTGAGATTGAGCGCCATTTGGGGTGATGCTCCTTTCGTTTAATCCGTAAAGCGAACCTGACCAACCGTGGGAGTGGGGACGCTGACGGGGATGTATTTTGAGGCAGCAACGCTTTCGGCGGCTTCCTCGGCTTTTATTTCATTTTTGACGGGAAGCAATGCCTGCTTCAGCACGTCTGCCATTTTGCTGCAGGGGATCAGCTTGAGATTTTCACGCGCAAGCGGATCCAGCTCCTCAAGATCCCGCAGATTTTCTTTGGGGATCAGCACGGTCTGCACGCCTGCATTGTAGGCAGCCATCGTCTTTTCCTTCAGTCCGCCGATGGCAAGCACGTTGCCAAGCAGACTGATCTCTCCCGTCATGGCGATTTCACGGTGAACGGGGCGACCCGAAAGTGCGCTGACCAGCGCGGTGACCATTGTCACGCCCGCAGAGGGCCCGTCCTTGGGAACTGCACCCTCGGGGAAGTGAATGTGAATATCCTTGGTTTTGTAAAAATCGGTGGGAATGCCGTATTCCGCGGCAATCGAGCGGACGTAGCTGACCGCAAGATGTGCGGATTCCTTCATGACGTCGCCAAGAGAGCCGGTAGTTTCAATCTTTCCCGTGCCCTCTAACACGGCAACCTCCACCTTGAGCAGCGTGCCACCAAGCTCAGTGTAGGCAAGTCCGTTGACACAGCCCACCTCGTCCTCGTCGCCGATCTGCTCGGGCAGCAGCTTGCGAGAGCCGAGATAGGAGGCAATGTCCTTTTGATCAATAATAGTCTGCTTCATGCCGTCGGCAAGCATTCTTTTTCCTGCCTTGCGGCAAAGCGTGGCAATCGTGCGCTCCAGTGTTCTGACGCCCGCCTCACGGGTGTAATAGTCGATTACCTCAAGCAGGGCATCGTCGGTGATCTTTAAAAGCTTTCGGTTCAGTCCGTGCCGCTTGAGCTGCTTGGGGATCAGATGATCCTTGGCAATGGCAAGCTTTTCACGCTTGGTGTAGATCGAGAGCTGAATGATCTCCATACGGTCGATCAGGGGGCGCGGAATGCTATCCAAAGAGTTTGAGGTGGCAAGGAACATACAGTCGGAAAGATCAAAGGGAAGCTCCACAAAATGATCGCGGAAGGTTTTGTTCTGCTCACCGTCCAAGACCTCTAACAATGCGGAGGTCGGATCTCCGTGTGCATCGTGTGAAAGCTTGTCGATCTCGTCAAGCAGGATCAGCGGATTTTTGACCTTTGCCTGCGTCAGCGCGGTAATAATGCGCCCCGGCATGGCTCCGATATAGGTTTTTCTGTGTCCGCGGATGTCTGCCTCATCACGGACACCGCCAAGGGAGATCCGTACGTATTTGCGATTCATCGCACGTGCGATAGATGCGGCAATCGAGGTCTTTCCGACACCGGGAGGGCCTACCAGACAAAGAATCTGATTGCGAAGCTCGGGATTGAGCTGCTTTGCGGCAATGTACTCCACAATGCGCTCCTTGACCTTTTCCAAGCCGTTGTGGTCGGCGTCAAGCACCTTTTGTACGGTTGAGAACTGTACGCGATCCTTGGTGGCTTTTGTCCACGGAATGTCCAGACAAATGTCCAGATAATTTGCGATGACGGTGGATTCGGCAGAGCCAAAGGGCGTTTTGGAAAGTCGGTCAACCTCCTTAAGAAGCTTGGCCTCTACCTCGCTCGGGAGCTTGCCTTGCTTAATGCGCGCGGTAAATTCCTCAACGTCTCCGCCTTCCCCCAGCTCCTCCTGAATGACCTTGATCTGTTCGCGCAAATAATAATCACGTTGGTTGCGGTTCATGCGTGCGTTGACGCGGCGGCGGATCAGGGCTTCCTCCGCAAGAATTGCCGATTCGGTCTCCAATATTTCCAAAAGAACTTCGCAGCGACGGAGCGGATCGACACATTCCAAAATTGCCTGCTTGTCTGTATTGCGAACAAAGACGTTGAATGCGATAAAATCGGCAAGCGTGCCGGGATCCTCAATCATTTTTGCAGCGTTGATCAGGTCATCCGCATTTGAGGGAAGATGGGCGGCGTTCTTTTCCAACGCCTTCAGCATTTCATGCACGTAAGCCATGCCGCGCAGACCGCCGTTGTCGGGGAGGACGGTGTGCTTGCAGATCAGGTCTGCCTCGGTGTGTGTCGCGTTGCGACGGTAACGAATTACGCTTGCGCGCACCAGCCCCTCGGCAATGATACGCGTTTGCCCCTCGGGGGTACGAAGCATCTGCTTGATCTTTGCTACGGTTCCCGCACCATAATAGGGGAACTCCTTGTCCTGTTGGTCGGATGGCTCGCGATAGGTTGTTAAAAAGAGAAAAGAATTGCCCGAGCCCGCCGATTTTGCCGCTTGTGCGGCATCCTCATCGTTGACTTCAAAGTTGACGGTAGCGGCAGGAAATGCCACGGTACCGCGCAACGCGATGACGGGTAGGGTCACTTCTTCGGTTTTTTCGATATATGAGGGCATTTTACGATCCTTTCCAAGGGAATAATAAACTAAAAACTACATTGATACTATATTATATCACACTTTCCTTTGGATTTCCATAGGTTTTTGAAAAAAAGTTGCTTCAAAGAGAATCTTTTTGCCTAAAAAAACGATTTTTTTCGCGGCGGGTTATTTACTTATAAATTTTTTTGTGTTATAATAATGCCGAATACGGAATTTTCTTGGCGGAGGTCTTATGCAATCCAATCTCTTTCAACTCAAAAGTGAATATACTCCCACGGGAGATCAGCCGCAGGCGATCGCACAGCTCGTGGAGGGGATCGAGCGCGGAGAGCGGATGCAAACGCTGCTTGGTGTCACAGGCTCGGGTAAGACCTTTACAATGGCAAACGTGATTGCTAAGCTCAACCGTCCTACGCTGATTTTGGAGCCAAACAAAACACTTGCATCTCAGGTCTGCTCCGAGATGCGCGAGTTCTTTCCCGATGCGGCGGTAGAGTATTTTGTATCTTATTACGACTACTATCAACCCGAGGCGTATATCCCCGGCAAGGATATGTATATTGAAAAGGACGCCTTGATCAACGACGAGATCGACCGCTTGCGTCACAGTGCCACAAGTGCGCTGTTTGAGCGGCGTGACGTCATCATTGTGGCGTCGGTTTCCTGCATCTATTCCTTGGGAGATCCGAGCGAATATCAGGGCTTGGTGCTTGCCATTCGTCCGGGATCGCAGATGAGCCGTGATATTTTTATACGCAAGCTGGTGGCAAACAGCTACAATCGCAACGATATGTCGCTGGTGCGCGATTGCTTCCGCGTCAACGGAGACACGGTAGAGATCATTCCCGCAAACATGAATGACAGTGCTTTGCGAATTGAATTTTTCGGAGACGAGATCGACCGTATTTCCGAGATCAATATTGTAACGGGAGAGCTGAAGCGACTGTTGAACTATGCCGCCATCTATCCTGCCACGCACTATGCGGTCTCTGACGAAAAGCGCGAGCAGGCTCTGGCGCAAATCGAGCGCGAAATGGTGGAGCGTGCCTTGTTTTTTGAGTCCGAAGGAAAGCTGATCGAGGCACAACGGATTCGTGAACGGGTAAAGTATGACCTTGAAATGCTACGCGAGATCGGCTTTTGCTCGGGGGTGGAAAATTACTCCCGCGTGCTTTCGGGACGCCCTGCGGGATCAACCCCGTTTACACTGTTGGACTATTTCCCCGAGGACTTTTTGATGTTCATTGACGAGTCTCACGTCACGGTTCCGCAGGTGCGCGGAATGAGTGGGGGAGACACCGCAAGAAAAAAGAATTTGGTTGATTACGGCTTCCGCTTGCCCTCTGCCTACGATAACAGACCGCTGTTTTTTGAGGAGTTTGAGGAAAGCATTCATCAGGCGGTGTTCGTCAGTGCCACCCCAGGAGACTACGAGGATGCACATTCCGAGCGTGTGGTTGAGCAGATCATTCGTCCCACGGGACTGTTGGATCCCGAGGTTGAGGTGCGCCCGATTGAGGGGCAGGTGGATGATCTGATGGGAGAGATCCGCCTGCGTGCCGCCAAAAACGAGCGTGTGCTGGTGACCACTCTGACCAAGAAAATGGCAGAGGATTTGACCGAATATTTCGAAAATAACGCAATACGTGTGCGATATATTCACTTTAACGTTGATACGTTGGAGCGTATGGAGATCATCAGAGATCTGCGTCTTGGTGTGTTTGATGTGCTGGTGGGAATCAACCTTTTGCGTGAGGGCTTGGATATTCCCGAGGTGTCTCTTGTGGCGATCCTTGATGCCGACAAGGAGGGCTTTTTGCGTGCCGAGCGCTCTCTGATCCAAACCATTGGACGTGCGGCGAGAAACGCAGAGGGAAAGGTGATCATGTACGCCGACGAGATCACGCGCTCCATGCGTTCCGCCATCACCGAGACCAACCGACGCCGCACCATTCAGGACGAGTATAATAAGGCAAACGGGATCATTCCCAAAACCGTCGTCAAGGGGATCTGTGACGTCATTGAGGTCGGTACCACCGAGGAAAAGAGCGGAAAACGCGGTAAAAAGGGAGAGCTTTCCGAGCGCAAGCTCAGCAAGACCGAGCGTGAAAAGTTGATTGCCGAGCTGACGTCTGAGATGAAGCGCGCAGCACAAAAGCTTGAATTTGAGCAGGCTGCCTTCCTGCGCGATCAGATCAAAAAGCTGCACGAGAACGGGGAAGCGCCCAAAACACGAAAAAAATAATGATTTCTTCTATTGATGCCAAGCTTTGATACTACAATACCCCAAAATTGCAGCTTTCCAAATCAATAGTAGATTAAATTACAGGAGTTAGATATGCCCAATCAAATTTCGATCCGCGGAGTGCGGGTACACAACCTAAAAAATATAGACGTGGATATTCCCCGTGACAAGCTGGTGATCCTTACGGGACTTTCGGGATCGGGAAAATCCTCGTTGGCGTTTGATACGGTCTATGCCGAGGGACACCGACGCTTTGTTGAGTCGCTGTCCTCGTATGCCCGTATGTTTATGGGACAACTTGATAAGCCCGACATTGATTCGATCGAGGGACTTTCCCCCGCAATCTCCATTGAGCAAAAGACCACCTCCAAAAATCCGCGCTCTACGGTAGGTACGGTGACAGAGATCTACGACTACCTGCGTCTGCTTTACGCCCGTATCGGAATTCCGCACTGTCCGATTTGCGGCAAGGAGATCCGACAGCAGACCACCGATCAGATCATTGATCGGATTTTGGAATTTCCCGAGGGCGAGCGCTTTATGGTGCTGGCGCCCGTGGTGCGTGCGCAAAAGGGGATGCACGAAAGGGTGTTTTCCGATGCCAAAAAAAGCGGATACGTCCGTGTGCGCGTGGACGGAAATATGTACGATCTTTCCGAGGAGATCAGGCTGGACAAAAACAAAAAGCATAGCATTGAGATCGTGGTTGACCGACTTGTGATGCGTGAGGGAATCGAATCCCGCCTTTCGGATTCGGTGGAAAATGCCCTCAATGCCGCCGACGGACATCTGATCATTGCCACTGTACCGCGCGAGGGCGAGGGCAGGGAATATGAGTTCTCGCAAAATTACGCCTGCGAGGAGCATAATATTTCCTTTGGCGAGCTGGAGCCGAGAATGTTTTCCTTTAACAATCCCACGGGGGCGTGTCCTCGTTGTGCGGGGATCGGTGATCTTCAGCGCATTGCCGCCGAGAGATTGATCCCCAACCGTGCGCTTTCTCTGCGTGAGGGTGCGATCAACGTCAACGGCTTTAAGACTTTGGAGGAGGAAAGCTGGAACGGGCCTCTCTTTGCGGCAGTGGGAGAACGCTTTGGGTTTGATCTTTCCACTCCCATCTCAAGCTTCAGTGATGACCAATACAATAAGCTTTTGTACGGTACGGGTGACGAAATTTACGATATTCACCGTTGGTTTGGACGTGAGGAGCATCACCAAAAGGTCAAGTTTGAAGGTCTTGTCAAGATGATCCAAAATCGGATGCAGATGATGGGGAACGAATACTACGACCAATTTGTGGAGGATGCTCCGTGTCCCGAATGTCACGGGCAACGCCTTGCCCCCGCACCGCTAGCCGTAACCGTGGGAGGGCTGAACATTCACGAATTTTGTTCCATGTCGGTGGAAAAGGCATTGGATTTTGTCAATGCGTTGCAGCTGACCGAGACCGAGCAGACCATTGCCGCCGAAATTTTGAAGGAGGTACGCGCACGCCTCGGCTTCCTTGTCAGCGTTGGCTTGGATTATCTCACGCTTTCCCGTAAGGCGGGAACGCTTTCGGGCGGTGAGGCACAGCGGATCCGTCTTGCCACACAGATCGGTTCGTCGCTGGTCGGTGTGCTGTATATCCTTGATGAGCCGAGCATAGGCCTTCATCAACGCGATAACTCCAAGCTGATCGCCACGCTCAAAAGACTGCGCGACCTTGGAAACACCGTGATCGTGGTCGAGCATGACGAGGAAACGATGGAAAACGCCGATTATATTCTGGATATTGGCCCGGGAGCAGGTATTCACGGCGGTCGCGTGGTTGCGGCGGGAACCCCCGAGGAGATCATGCAAAATTCCGATTCGATTACGGGTGCCTATCTTTCGGGAAGAAAAAAGATTGCAGTTCCCAAGGAGCGCAGAGGCGGAAACGGTGCCTTTTTGCGTATTTTCGGTGCACAGCAGAATAATCTGAAAAATATTGACGTGGAGATTCCCTTGGGGTGCTTTGTCTGCGTTACGGGTGTATCGGGATCGGGAAAATCCTCGTTGGTCAACGGCATTTTGTATCCCGTTCTTGCCGAAAAGCTCAACCGAGCCATCACTTATGCGGGCAAGCACCGTGCCATTGAGGGCATCGAGCATCTTGACAAGGTCATCAGCATCGATCAAAGTCCCATAGGGCGCACACCGCGCTCCAATCCCGCAACCTATACGGGCCTGTTTGGCGACATCCGCGATCTGTTTGCGCAGACCAAGGACGCCAAGGCAAAGGGCTTTAAGCCGGGACGCTTCTCCTTTAACGTCAAGGGCGGCCGCTGTGAAGCCTGCGAGGGAGACGGTGTAAAATGTATCGAGATGCACTTTTTGCCCGACGTATATGTGACCTGTGACGTTTGTAAGGGCAAGCGCTACAACCGTGATACGCTGGACGTGCAGTATAAAGGGAAGAATATTTTTGAAGTGCTTGACATGACTGTAGAGGAGGGACTTTCCTTCTTTGACGGACTTCCCGCCATTCAGCGCAAGCTACAAACGCTGTATGACGTTGGCTTGGGCTACGTCAAGATCGGGCAGTCCTCCACCACGCTTTCGGGGGGGGAAGCACAGCGTGTCAAGCTTGCCACCGAGCTGGCAAAAAGGGCAACGGGGCGCACCGTCTATATTTTGGACGAGCCTACCACGGGACTTCACAGTGCCGACGTTGCAAAGCTTTTGGAGGTTTTGCAAAGACTTTGCGATGCGGGGAACACCGTGCTTGTCATTGAGCATAATCTGGACGTCATCAAATGTGCCGACCATATCATTGACCTCGGTCCCGAGGGGGGAGACGGCGGTGGAACGGTGATTGCTACGGGAACTCCCGAGCAGCTTGCCGAGATCGACGGCTCTTACACGGGACGCTATCTCAAAAAATGGCTGAACAAATCCACAAAGGACGAAAAATAAAAAAATATTAAAAATAAAGCGGAAAAATTGAAATTATGACTTGACAAAAACACTTTAGTATGGTAAAATGCTAAAGTGTAAGGGGTGATCCCCAAAATAAAACATCCAAAAAGGAGATTTTATCATGAAAAAAGTTCTTTCCATTCTTCTCGCAGCCCTTTTGTTGATTGGCTGTGCAGCATCCTTTGCCTCTTGTACCCAAAAGCAAAATCTGACCTTTGGTAAGGAAATGCTTGCCGTAGGCTCTCAGCTGGACGCGCTCAACGGTCTGCTCAAGGGTGACGCCGATATCGCGGTCATCGACTCGGTTATGGCAGGTTACTATATGAACAGCACCGAAACATTCAAGGATTATCAGGTTCTTAGTGGTGTTGTTCTTGCCGAGGAGCAGTATGGCATTGCCGCAAAAAAGGGCAACAATGCTTTGATCGGTAAGATCAATGAGGCAATTATTGCTTTGGCAGATACCGATTACAAGACCATTGCAACCACGTACGGTCTCGCAACCGAAACGCTGGTTACCGCAACCACCCAAAATCCCGATGCCAATGCTACCGATGGTTCTTGGGATAAGATTGTTTCCTCCAAAAAGATCGTCATCGGTTATACCGAGTTTGCTCCCATCGCATATCACGAGGGTGACGGCGAGAACGCAAAGTTCGTTGGCTTTGACATTGATCTTGCAAAGGCTGTGGTCGCATATCTCAACACCACCTATTCGGCACAGATCGAAATTGAGTTTGAGCTGATCGATTGGAACCAAAAGGAAGCACTTCTTGAGAACGGTTCTATTGACCTTGTTTGGAACGGTATGACCATTACCGATGAGCGTATTGCCGCAATGGCGGTTTCCATTCCTTATCTTGCAAACAAGCAGGTTGCTATCGTTGAAAAGACCGATGCTGCCAAGTACGGTTCCACCAAAGAGACTCTCATTGCAAACGCAAAGGATGCCATCGTCATTGTTGAGAAGGGCTCTGCAGGCGAGGAGATCGTTTGTCCCGTTGAATAAATAACGAATATATGAATTTTTGGTCGGTAATATACGATCTATGTCAGGGGTTCGGGGTTACGCTGCGTCTGTTTGGATTGACGCTGTTGATCTCGATCCCCCTTGGCTTGATCTTTGCTTTTTTCTCTATGTCCAAATTCAAGCCGCTTTCTTGGCTGATGAAAATGGTGATTTGGGTAATCCGCGGAACACATCTGCTTTTGCAGTGCGTGATCGTTACCTTTATTCCCTCGGTGCTGTTAAAGATCCCGAATAAGGATTTTGCGGCAATGATCGGGCTGAACAGCATTTCCACGCTGCAATTTGTTTTTGTCTTGATTGCGTTTTCTCTCAACTATGCGTGCTATTTTGCAGTGATTTTTGAGGGTGGAATCAAAAATATTCCAAAAGGGCAGTATGAGGCAGGACAGGTGCTGGGATTGACCAAACGGCAGATCTTTTTTCACGTGGTTCTGATGCAGGTGATCCGTAAGATCGTGGCTCCCATTAGCAACGAGGTGATCACGTTGGTCAAGGATACCGCGTTGGCGCGTGCCTTGAGTGTGACTGAGATCATTCTCGTAGCTTACGAAAAGGTCAACAAATACGCCGTGCTGTCGCCGCTTTTGTACGCGGGTGTCTTTTATCTTGCCTTCAGCGGTCTGTTAACGATCCTGTTCCACTTCCTGGAAAAGAAGATCGGCTACTACGAGGTCACGTAAGGAGATGGGCATGGAAAATAAAAATTACTTACAGGTAAGCGGTCTTTGCAAAAAATTCGGTAATCTTGAGGTGCTGAAGGGGATTGATTTTTCTCTCGGAAAGGGAGAGATCCTTTCTATCATTGGTGCATCGGGAAGCGGAAAGACCACACTTTTACGTTGCCTCAATTTTTTGGAAATTGCCGATGACGGCGAAATTGCAATCGACGGTGAAACGATTTTTGACGGTTCACTTTATCGCGCACACAAGATCAAGGACACCGAACTGCGCGAAAAACGCTTGCATTTCGGTCTTGTCTTTCAAAATTTTAATCTGTTTCCGCAATACAATGTTTTGCAAAACGTGATGCTGGCTCCCAAGCTTCTCAAAAAGGGAAGCACGCAGGAGTTGGAGGAAAAGGCAAAGAGCTTGATCAATCGCGTGGGACTAATTGACAAATTGGATAATTACCCATGCCAGCTTTCGGGCGGACAGCAGCAGCGTGTGTCGATTGCACGTGCCTTGGCATTGGATCCCGACATTCTCTGCTTTGACGAGCCGACGTCTGCCTTGGATCCCGAATTGACGGTTGAAGTCTTGCGTGTGATCAAGGATCTGAAGCAAACGGGATGCACGATGGTGATCGTAACGCACGAAATGGAATTTGCGCGGAACGTATCCGACCGTGTCATTTATATGCGTGACGGCTTGATCGAGGTGGAGGGAACTCCCGAGGAGGTCTTTGACCATTCCGATAACGAGCATTTGCACAAATTTTTGAATAGTGGCTCTATTTAAAGCCGAAATGCATCCGCGTTTTTGAACGCGGATGCATTTTTTTAGATCGTCAGGGCGTTTTTTGTTTTTAGATACTTGACAATTCGTACACTTTATTATATAATATAATATTATTAGTATTTTACTCTGAGCGAAAACGAGGTTTTTTGAGCATGTGGAACGAAAAAATGCGCGAGCTGGGAGCAAGACGCTCGGTCATTCGCGAATTGTTTGAATACGGGAAGCAAAGAAAGGCAGAGATCGGCGCGGAAAACGTCTTTGATTTCAGCCTTGGCAACCCCAGCGTTCCCGCACCCGATACCGTGAAGGAGACCTTGATCCGATTGCTTTCCGAGCGTGATTCGGTAGCGTTGCACGGGTATACGTCCGCGCAGGGCGATGCGGGTGTACGTGGTGCGATTGCAGAGTATCTGAACTATACCTATGATGCCGACGTTACGGCGGATTGCTTTTACTTGACCGCAGGCGCGGCGGCATCCTTGACGGTTTCCTGACCGCTTTGTTGCAGCCTTTGGACGAGGTCATTTTGTTGGCACCGTTCTTTCCCGAATACCGCGTATTTGTGGAGCGTACGGGAGCGGTTGCCGTTCCTGTCCTTTGCCGAACCGAGGATTTTCAGCCCGATTTTGAGGCGTTGGAGCAGGCGATCACTCCGCGAACCCGCGCGATCATCGTCAATTCTCCCAACAATCCCACGGGAGCCGTACTGACGGAGGAAAGTGCCGTACACCTGGGCGAATTGTTGCGCCGTGCATCGGATCGGATCGGACACCCCATCTATCTGATCTCCGACGAGCCTTACCGAGATCTGGTTTACGGTAATGTCAAGGTGCCGTACCTGACAAAATATTATGACGAGACGTTGGTTTGCTACTCGTTCAGCAAATCCCTCTCTTTACCCGGTGAGCGCATCGGATATATTTTGGTTTCTCCGCGTGCAAAGGAGTTTTCCGCCGTCTATGCGGCTGTATGCGGTTCAGGCAGGGCACTCGGCTTTGTTTGTGCGCCGAGTCTGTTTCAATTTTTGCTCCCGTCTGTGCTTGGCAAGACAGCGGAGCTTGACGTTTACGATACCAACCGACGTCTGTTGTACGCCGCATTGACCGAGTACGGCTTTGAGGTGGTGCCGCCCGACGGAGCATTCTACCTATTTGTCCGTTCTCCCGAGCAGGACGCCAACGCCTTTTGCGAGCGCGCAAAGGGGATGGAGCTTTTGCTGGTGCCAAGTGATGACTTTGGGTGTAAAGGATATGCACGGATCGCTTATTGCGTGACCACCGAGCAGATCAAGCGCTCGTTGCCCGCATTCCAAAGACTTGCGGCATCCTATGGGCTAAAAAACATTGAAAAGCAAGGATAACAAAACATGGATCGATTGAAACAAGCAAGAGAGATCATCAACGAGGTCGATGCCGAAATGGCAAGGCTGTTTGTCCGCCGCATGGAGGCGGTGGCAATGGTTGCCGACCATAAAAAGGAGCACGGCTTGCCCGTGTTGGATGAAGCCCGTGAGGAGGAGGTCATCCGACGCGGTGCCGCACGTGTGGAGGACGATGAATTGCGTGCTTATTACGTTAACTTCATTCGGAACAATATGGCAATCTCGCGTGCCTATCAGCACAAGCTGCTCAAGGGAATGCGCGTGGCGTATTCGGGAACCGAGGGGGCGTTTGCGCATATTGCAACGGGGAAGCTTTTCCCTGAGGCAGAGCGCGTGGCATACAGTGATTTTACCACGGCTTACCGTGCCGTGGAGAACGGAGAATGCGATGCCGTTGTTCTACCGATTGAAAACAGCTACAACGGTGACGTTGGGCAGGTGACAGACCTGATGTTTTCGGGCAATCTTTACGTCAATGCCATTTTGGATCTGGCGGTAACGCAGGATCTTCTGGTACTTCCCGGGACCTCGAAAAATGAGATCCGCACGGTGCTGAGCCATCCGCAGGCACTGGGACAGTGCGCCGAGTATATTCGGAAGATGCACTGGGATCCCCGTGAATACGGCAATACCGCTCTTGCCGCCAAGTGTGTGGCGGAAACGGGAGACCGTTCCGTCGCGGCAATTGCAAGTGCCGATGCTGCCGCAGTGTTCGGGCTTGAGGTTCTGGAGCGTAACATCAACGAAAGCCGTAGCAATACCACGCGCTTTGCGGTGTTTTCACGTGCGGAAAATCTGCAGGAGAGCACGCGCATGGGACAGCATTTTATCATGGTATTTACCGTAAAAAACGAGGCAGGCTGTCTTGCCCGTGCCATTGACGTCATCGGACAGTATGGCTTCAATATGCGCAATCTGCGCAGCCGTCCCATGAAGGAGCTGCTTTGGCAATATTATTTTTACGTTGAGGCGGACGGCAATATCCACACCGAACAGGGGCAGGCAATGCTTTTGGAGCTTGGTGCCTTTTGTGACCGCTTGAAGGTGGTTGGAACCTACTCTGCAACCTAAAGGAGATTTTTATGGTCTTACGTCTCGATCTGCCGCAAAACGGCTATGATATTATTTTGGAGCGAGGTGCGATCAACCGCGCGGGGGAGCTGCTGCAGCTTGACCGCCGTGTCTTGATCGTGACCGACGACGGTGTACCGCAGGAATATGTACAAACGGTTGCCGCGCAGTGTAAGCTCCCCACCGTTGTTACGGTACCGTCGGGAGAGGGAAGCAAGAGCTTTTCGGTATTGGAGGCGCTGTGTCGCCGTCTGATGGAATCCGACTTTACCCGTACCGATTGTGTTGTTGCCGTAGGCGGTGGCGTTGTGGGGGATCTTGCGGGCTTTGCGGCGGTATCTTATATGCGAGGCATTGATTTTTACAACCTTCCCACCACCGTGCTTTCGCAGGTCGATTCCTCGATCGGGGGCAAGGTGGCAATCAATCTTGATCACGTGAAAAACATTGTCGGGGCATTTTATCAGCCCAAGCGTGTTTTGATCGACCCCGACGTGCTCAAAACCCTTCCGCACCGACAGATCGCAAACGGTCTTGCCGAAGCGCTCAAAATGTCCTTGACCTCGGATGCCGAGCTGTTCTCCCTGTTTGAGCGCGGTAAGGCAGAGGCGGAGATCGGTCGCGTGATCGAACGCTCCTTGCGCATCAAAAAACACGTGATGGAGCAGGACGAGCGGGAAACGGGCTTGCGAAAGATCCTCAATTTTGGACATACGTTGGGGCATGGGGTAGAGGCGTTGCAGGCGCAACACGGTCTGTATCATGGCGAGTGTGTCGCTATTGGAATGATCCCCTTGTGCGCAGAGCGTGTCCGCGCACGCCTGTTGCCTGTGTTGGAATCCTTGGGACTTCCCACACGGATTCCCTTGGAGCTTGAGGCTGCTTTGGACATCGTCTCCCACGACAAAAAATGTGCCGGAGACAGCATCTCGGTCGTATGGGTCGAGGAGATAGGCTCCTTTGAGCTTCGTAAAATGCCGCTTTCGGAATGGAAGGCGCAGATCCGTGTTGCCGTGGGCAACGGAAAGGATTGAGATCGTTATGAAAAATACGTTTGGTCAAAGCGTCAGTGTCACACTGTTTGGCGAGAGCCACGGCAGTGAGATCGGTGCGGTTTTGGACGGCTTGGCACCCGGTGTCAAAATCGATGAGGATTTTATCCGTCATCAGCTTTCTCTGCGCCGTCCGCACGGAAAAATTTCTACCGCGCGAATCGAGGACGATGAATTTCGCATTGTCAGCGGCGTTTTTGAAGGGAGAACAACAGGCACACCGCTCTGTATCCTGATTCCCAATACCAATACGCGCAGCGGTGATTATGCCAAGGGACTTCCGCGCCCGGGGCACGCCGATTATACGGCAGAATGTAAATATCACGGCTATCAGGATTATCGCGGAGGCGGACATTTTTCGGGCAGACTGACCGCGGCACTTGTTGCGGCAGGTGCGATCGCGATTTCCATGCTGAAGAAAAACGGCATTTCGGTGGGAACGCATATCAGCGAGCTTGCGGGGATCCCCGACCGTCCGTTTTGCAATTTGGAAGCCGATATTGAAACACTCGGAGATCTTATTTTTCCTGTTCTTTCATCTGCCGCAGGGGAAAAGATGCAACACGAGATCGAGGCGGCGGCAAATGCGGGAGATAGCGTGGGTGGTATTCTGGAAACTGCTGTTGTGGGACTTCCCGCAGGTGTTGGGGAGCCTTGGTTTGACACGGTGGAGGGGCTTCTTGCACACGCACTGTTCAGCATTCCCGCCATCAAGGGCGTAGAGTTTGGTGCAGGCTTTGGCTTTGCATCAATGCGGGGAAGTGAAGCCAACGACGGCTTCCGTGCCGTAGGTGGTCGCATTGTGACCGCCACCAATCATAACGGTGGTATCAACGGCGGCATCACCAATGGAATGCCCGTGGTTTTTCGCTGTGTCGTCAAGCCGACGCCCTCTGTTTTTACCGAGCAGGATAGCGTGGATCTCAAAACGAGGCAGAACGCAACGCTGACCCTCAAGGGGCGTCACGATCCTGCCATCATTCACCGCGCCCGCGTTGTGGTGGACAGTGTCACGGCTTTGGTGCTTTGCGATCTTCTGGCAGGTCGCTTTGGTACCGATTTTCCCGATGCGGATCAATAATTTTTGAATTTGAAAAGGAGGATACGGGATATGCAATACGGTTGTATCGCAGAGCGCTTGGGACATAGCTTTTCCCCCGATATTCACGCGTGTCTTGCCGATTACCGATATGAATTGCGCGAGATCGCACCAAATGATCTGGAGCAGTTTATGACCGCGCGCGATTTTTGCGGGATCAACGTAACGATCCCCTATAAGGAAAAGGTCATTCCGTATTTGTCCTATATTGACAAGCAGGCAAAGGAGATCGGTGCGGTCAATACGGTGGTCAACCGTGATGGCAAGCTTTACGGCTATAACACCGATTTTCACGGCATGAAGGCGATGATCTTACGCATGGGGCTTTCCTTGATGCAAAAAAAGGTTGCCGTGCTTGGTACGGGAGGAACCTCGCGCACCGCACGTGCCGTTGCCGCCGACATGGGGGCAGGGGAGATTCTTTGCGTCAGCCGCACCCAAAGAGAGGGTGCTGTTACCTATGACGAGCTATATCAAAATCATACCGATTGCCATATTATCATCAATACCACCCCCTGCGGAATGTTTCCCAATCCCGACACGGTGGCGGTGGACGTGGAGTGCTTTCCCCTTTTGGAGGGCGTGTTGGACGCGGTTTTTAATCCGTTGCGTTCTCAATTGGTCATCAACGCAAAACGGCTTGGGATCGTAGCAGAGGGCGGTCTTTTTATGCTGGTCCCGCCGGCGGTTCGTGCCTCGGAGATCTTTTTGGACAAGACCTATCCCGCCGACGTTGCCGAGTCGATCTATCAAAAGCTGTTGCGAAAAAAGGAAAATATCGTTCTTGTCGGTATGCCGGGAAGCGGAAAGACCACCGTGGGACGGCTTTTGGCAGAGAGTCTCGGACGTGAGTTTTACGATATGGACGACTGTATCCGAGAGGTGACGGAAAAATCACCGTCGGAGTTGATCACCGCCAACGGAGAGACTGTCTTCCGCGAGCTTGAAGCGCGCGTTTTAAAGGAAAGGCTGGCACAAAAGACATCTTCTGTCATCGCAACGGGGGGCGGTGCGATCCTGCGTGACGATAACGTCAATGCGCTATCCCGCAACGGACGATTGTATTTTTTGGATCGTCCCCTGCAGGATCTCTGTCCCACCGATGACCGTCCTCTGTCTGCGAACCGTGATGCGTTGAAAAAACGCTACGAGGAGCGATATGGCCGCTATTGCGCGGTGGCGGATGTTCGCATCGAGGTCTGCGGAACGCCAAAGCAGATTGCGGAAACGGTCGGAAAGGATTACAAGACATGAAGATATATATACTCAACGGCCCCAATTTGAATATGCTCGGTGTCCGAGAGCCCGAGCATTACGGCAGTACGACCTATCGGGACCTGCTTGATATGATCGAGCGGCACTGTCAGGAGGCAGGGGTCGAGGCAATTTGTAAGCAGAGCAATCACGAGGGTGACCTTGTGGATTGGATTCAGGAGGCGTATTTTGAAAACGCCGACGGTATTGTGATCAACCCGGGGGCTTATACGCACACCAGCGTGGCACTTTTGGATGCCCTCAAGGCAGTGCGACTGCCTGCGGTGGAGGTGCATATCTCCAAGGTTGAGGAGCGCGAGGCGTTCCGTCAGATCAGCTATCTGCGCGCAGCCTGCATCAAAACGATTTCGGGTCATGGGGTTGGCGGATATCTTGAGGCTGTGGATCTTTTGATCGCACACGCCAATCGCAACGGAAAGGATTCCCAATAATATGCAGATCAGTATTTTGCCGTGCAGAGCCGTTGGAAGCATTTCGGCACCTCCCTCCAAAAGCATGGCGCACAGACTTTTGATCTGTGCTGCGTTGAGTGAGGGGAGAAGCGTAATCCGAGGAATTTCGGAGAGCGAGGACGTCAGAGCGACCATGGATTGCCTTTCGGCACTCGGTGCGGACTGTCGGATTGAGGGAGACTGTGTGACGGTGGAGGGAATCGATCCCACTATTGCCGTACCGCGCAAGTCTCTTTGTTGCCGTGAGAGCGGAAGTACCCTGCGTTTTTTGATTCCCGTAGCACTCCTTTCGGGGCGCAAGGTCAACTTTGTTTGCGAGCCGTCGCTTGCCCGTCGCCCGATGGAGATCTATTGTGGACTTTCCGCAGAAAAGAATTTTTTGTTCGCACAGGACGGTCAAAGCATCACCGTTCAAGGTCCTCTTTCGGCAGGGGAATACCGTGTTGCGGGGAATATCAGCAGCCAATTTATCAGCGGTCTTTTGTTTGCACTTCCGCTCTGTCGGGGGGATAGCATCATTCGCTTGATTCCGCCGATTGAAAGCAGATCTTATATTGAACTGACACTTTCGGCACTGCGCACATTTGGTGTAGAGGCAGAATGGCAGGATATAGAAACTTTGCGAGTGCGAGGAGGGCAACGCTATCTCTCGCAGGACACCATGGTGGAGGGGGATTACTCCAACGCCGCGTTTTTGGACGCGCTGAACCTTTTGGGCGGAGAGGTTGCCGTTACGGGGCTTTCTCCCAATAGTCTGCAGGGAGATCGCGTCTATCGAAATTATTTTGAACGTTTAAAGCAGAAAAATGCAGTCCTCAACATTGAGGATTGTCCCGATCTCGGTCCGATCCTGTTTGCAATGGCGGCAGTGCTGCACGGTGCCACCTTTACAGGCACGCGCAGATTGTCGATCAAGGAGAGCGACCGCGCAACCGCCATGGCACAGGAGCTTGCCAAATGCGGTGTCGGGGTTCGGATCTATGAGGATTCCGTGATGATTGAAAATGGAAGTCTCCATGCGCCGATAGAGCCGTTTGACGGGCATAACGATCACCGCATCGTGATGGCAACGGCGATTTTGTGTACCCTTTTGGGAGGTAGTGTCCGCGGTGCCGAGGCAGTAAAAAAAAGCTTTCCCGATTTCTTTGTTTCTTTAAAGCGCTTGGGCGTGGAGGTGCAGGAGCATGAATAGTCTTCAGGATTTGAATACAGACACCAATATTTTGATCGTCGGTCTTGGTGTGATAGGTGGAGGCTATGCAAGCGCACTTTCCAAAAAGGGATACCGCGTTCGGTGCATCACCAAGGAGCAAAAGGATATTGACTACGCATTGGAGCGCGGCATGATCGCCTCCGGCTCTACCGAGGTGGATGCCGAAACGGTCGGAGCGGCGGATCTGATCATATTTGCTCTTTATCCGCACATTTTTGTCAATTGGATCAAACAGTATCAGCATCTGTTCCAATCAGGCACGCTGATCACCGACGTGACGGGCGTCAAGGGTTGTGTGGTGGACGAGGTGCAGAAGATCTTGCGCGAGGACGTTGAATTTATCGCCGCACACCCTATGGCGGGCAGAGAAAGAAGCGGTGTGTAATACAGTGATTATCGAGTGTTTTTGGGAGCAAACTTTATCATTACTCCCACCTCCAAAAACACACCGCAGGCAATTGCGGTCTGCCGCCGACTCGGAGAGCTGCTCGGCTTTGCGCGGATCACCGAGCTGACGCCCGAGGCACACGACGAGATGATCGCGTTTCTTTCTCAGCTGACGCACTGCATTGCCGTAACGCTGATGACCTGCAACGATTCGCCCTCCTTGGAGGAATACACGGGCGACTCCTTCCGCGATCTGACGCGTATTGCAAAGATCAACGATGAGATGTGGTCGGAGCT
>JAGANE010000194.1 GCA_017624395.1 Clostridia bacterium | reverse complement strand
ATATCATGCGTGAGGAAAGCAGCTTTACGCCCCCCACGCCCTTTCCGCACACGGCCTCTCTGGTGGAGGGCTGTATCCACCACGGCACGAAAATGGGCGAGGGGTGGCTGCTCACCGCCGAGATGCTGGAGCTTGCCGACAGCGGCATCAACAACATCGTCTGCACCCAGCCCTTTGGCTGTCTGCCCAATCACATTTGCGGCAAGGGCATGATGAAGCCGATCAAGGAGCGAATCCCCGACGTCAACATCGTTGCCATTGACTACGACCCCGGTGCAACGCAGGTCAATCAGGAAAACCGACTCAAGCTGATGCTTGCCAACGCGCGCGATGCCGATGAAAAAGCCGAATCTGTGCAAAAATCCCCCTCTCAAAAAGAGCCTGCACTTGTCTGATCGCTCAAAAGCAGATTCAAATGAAAAAAATCACGACCGTACTGTTTGATCTTGACGGAACCCTGCTTCCGATGGATCAGGATATTTTTATCAAAGCCTATTTTGGTGGCATTTGCAAGCGACTTGCCCCCATCGGTTATGATCCGCAACGGTTGGTTGAGGGCATTTGGGCAGGCACTGCCGCCATGGTCAAAAACGACGGAGGCTGTCTGAATGAGGCGGCATTCTGGAGCTGCTTTACCGAGATGTTTGGCAAAAAAGCGCTTGACGATATTCCAATGTTTGACGACTATTACCGCGAGGATTTTGATAAGGTCTCGGCAAGCTGCGGCTACACGCCCGCGGCAAAGGAGACTGTTGATCTGCTCAAAAGCCGCGGTATCCGCATAGCGCTTGCCACCAATCCCATCTTCCCTGCCATTGCCACCGAAAAAAGAATGCACTGGGCAGGGCTTTCTCCCACAGACTTTGAGCTTTACACCACCTATGAAAATTCACGCTACTGCAAGCCGAATCTCCACTATTATGAGGATATTTTACAGCAGATGAAGCTCTCCCCCGAGCAGTGCCTGATGGTGGGCAATGACGTGGGCGAGGACATGATCGCCGAGGTCTTGGGCATGAAGGTCTTTTTGCTGACAGGCTGTATGATCAACAAACAAAATGTCGATATTTCCCGCTATCCGCACGGAGATTTTGCGGCGCTGAAATCCTATCTCTGTCAGCTGTTTCCCGCAGAAAGCGAGGTGTAACGTGAGCAACATCATTCTCGATTTTCTTCTGTACGTCGGAAGGCTTCTCGTTTTGACGCTTGGTGTATTTTGTGTCTGCGGCTTTGCCGTGCGCTTTTGCTCCCGCGCCTTTGCCTCTCTTTGGGGCGGCAATTCCGAAACCGTTTTTGACCTCACCGCCGTCATCGGAACCCCCGTGCATGAGCTTGGACACGCCGTGATGTGTCCCCTGTTCGGGCATAAGATCACCGCGATCAAGCTCTGGTCTCCCACCGCCAAAAACGGCGTTTACGGGTACGTGGAGCATAGCTACAACCGCAAAAATCCTTGGGCACAGCTTGGTAATCTTTTTATCGGCATCGGTCCGATCCTCAGCGGTCTTGGCGTGGTCGTTCTGACGCTTTGGCTCTGCTTTCCCACCGAGTGGAACGCATACCTTGCCGCCTCTCGCGTATGGGTCGTGAGCAAGGACTCTGCGCTCTTAGATCAGGTAGGTATGATTGCCTCGCTCCTCTTGTCGATCCTCAAAGCCTTTTTTGTCAATTGGCTACGCAGTTTGATCGGAATTTTGATCATTCTTTCGGTCTCTCTGCATATTTCCTTGAGCTGGGCGGACGTCAAGGGCAGCCTTGGTGCGATCCCGCTCTATCTTTTGATGCTCTCGGTATTTGCAATCGCAACCACCGTGGCAGGCGTTTCCGCACCCGTACTTTCGGGCTTGACACTGCTCAATCTTCGCCTGCTCTCCATCTTTTGCCTTGTCATTGCGTTTGCCGCCGTTTGGGTGGTGATCGCGCTTTTGATCCGCCTGATCCGCATGATGATCAAATGGTTTTAAAAGGAGAATGTTGTGAAAACATTGGGTCTCTATCTTCATATCCCCTTTTGTCGCAGTAAGTGTCTGTACTGCGACTTTTGCTCCTTTCCCAAGAGAGATACCGAGCTGCACGCCGCCTATACGACGGCTCTTTGCAATGATCTTAAATCGCGTGCCTCCGATTGTACCTCGCACACCGTGGACACCGTTTATTTGGGCGGTGGAACCCCTACGCTACTCTCGCCCGCATTGCTGAATCAGATCCTTGACACCATCCACCGTTGCTACCGTGTCTCCCAAAATGCCGAGATCACGTTGGAATGTAACCCCGCCACCGCCGACCGAGACGCGATGTTCTCCCTGCGGCGCGCGGGCTTTAACCGCATCAGCATCGGTCTGCAAAGCACACATGCCAAGGAGCTTCAAGCACTCGGACGTCTGCATTCCTTTTCCGATTTTGAAAGCACCTTTTCCGATGCCCGCGACGCAGGCTTTGAAAATATCAGCGCAGACCTGATGTTTGGCATTCCGCACCAGACTGCGGAAAGCTATCTGACGTCGATCCAAAGACTTTCGGAGCTCTCTCCCGAGCATATCTCGGCTTACGGCTTGACCGTAGAACCCGATACCCCGTTTGGAAAAATGGGAGACAGACTGATCCTTCCCGACGAGGAGGAAACCGAAAAAATGTATTTTGTGGGCATCGCTCTGTTGTCATCAAACGGATACACGCAGTACGAGATCAGTAATTTTGCAAAACACGGGTATGAATCCCGTCATAATCTGAAATACTGGAATTGTGAGGAATACCTCGGCTTTGGCCCTGCGGCATATTCGGATTTTGGAGGAAGCCGCTTTGGAAACTCGCGAGATCTCGTATCTTACGTGGAAGGAAAAAAGATCCTTGCGGAATCCGAAGCCCCATCAAGCATGGAGCGGATCAACGAATACGTCATGCTCCGCCTGCGACTTGTGGAGGGGCTTGATACCGAGGCGTTTTTCAATCGCTTTGGCGTGAACTTTGACCCTCTCTTTGCCCCCGTACTGCATCGCTACGAAAAAGTCGGCTTTGTTCGGAAAACTCCCCACGGCTGGGCTTTTACAGCAAAGGGCTTTTACGTCAGCAATCACATCCTTTCCGAGCTTTTGGATTTTTCAAAATAAAAACCTCTGCCTATTTTATGAGAAAAACAAAAAACCTCTTGACAAAAGCGCTTTTATCGTGTAAAATATTGATAGAAATCAAATGAAGAAAAGGGATGTTAACGATGGAAGAAATGAACAACGAGCGCGAATTTTTTACCCTGACCGATGAGGACGGAGCAGAGGTTGAGTTTGAACTGATCGGCACAGTGGATTATGAGGGAAACACCTACTACGCCATGATCCCCGCAGATGCCGCAGATAAGGCACAGGCATCGGATGACGGCTTTTGTGAATACGTCATTTTGCGCGTTGAAAAGGACGAGAACGGCGAGTACACGCTGGTCTCGGTGGACGACGACGATGAATTTGACGACGTTGCAGACCGCTTTGACGATATGTTCTCCGAGGAGATCGACTACGATTGATCCAAAAAGATCAAACACTTAAAAAATTAATTTTTTCCTGCTTAGTGCGTGATAATCGGTGATATAGACCCACAACAGATCAAAGGAGTCCAAATCCGTTGGTGGTTTGCAGACCTCCCTTGCGCGACTCGATTGACTTGTCTCGACCGCCCAAGGACGTTGGGAGCAGTAAAGCCACGGCGAGGACACCGCCCTGAAATTCAGGGTTCTAATTTCCCGATTACACGGCTCGGCGGGTTTTTCTTTTGTGCGCACAAGGCGTGAAACAAAAAACGCCCCTTGCGGTGATAGAAAAACGGCAAGAAAGAAAAAAGCCTGATAAAAAAGCAGAAAAGCCCAAAAAAGTCCAAAAAAAGCGCACATTTTTTCAAAAAAGGTATTGACAAACCGACGGGTTTGTGATATAATATTCAAGCGTTGGTAAATTTGGCGGGATAGCTCAGTTGGCTAGAGCAACCGGTTCATACCCGGTAGGTCATGGGTTCAAATCCAATTCCCGCTACCAGGCCCGTTGGTCAAGCGGTTAAGACACCGCCCTTTCACGGCGGTAACAGCAGTTCGATTCT
>JAGANE010000027.1 GCA_017624395.1 Clostridia bacterium | reverse complement strand
CTACCAAAAATCTTAACCGCATAAGCATCTGATGTCGTCACCACACGCGCGGTGAGTACCGCCCCTGGAGCAATATAAAGCTTCGTATATTGTCCATTGATCGTCAAAACTCCGTTTACCAAGGTGGCATCGGCGTTATTTGTAATTTGATTCCAACCCTCTACGTAAATAACGCCGTCAGCCCCCTTGACAGGCACGTCGGTTTCGGGGGCATCCGCGAACACCGAAAGAGCGGTGTTTACGTCGTCGTCAAGAATGATCACGAATTGCTCGGGCTTGGTCAGCGTGACAGAGATGACACCGTCAGCATAGGTCGAGGGAAATCCTTTGGAAGTTGGTACGACTGCGTAAGTGTCAAAATCGCGGTTGACCTTCACGTGTACCGTGACGGGGGATCCATCAAAAGCAAATTCACAGAAGCGGCGATTCGTATCCCCTGCAAATCGATCTTGATAGAAGTAAGCCTCGGTTTGGTTATAAACCACCAGTTCCTCACTTCTGGAGCCCTGCTCCACGGTCACAGTATATACATAATCGCGTGCAATCTGTTCAGGATATTCCGGATATACGACCAATTGATTATTGTTCCACAACTCATCGGCATGAATAAGAAAATCCGCACCAACCTCTTGATATCTCGCCAACACTTCTTGCGCAACGGAAACCTCTGCTGAATTTCCGTTTTGTTCCAAAATCATCTCTGCCACTTCTTTAATGGAACGGGAAATTTGAGCCGAATAATGCACTGTACCGTCAACTACCACATAAGCACGCGCAATCAACTCAACACCATATAATTCTGCCGGCTGATCCGTAATCACTGCACTAAATCGGCAATACGAATCTGTATCCTCCAATAGATTTGTTGCAGGAATAGCCGTTGCATTTTCCATAGTGATCTCTGCACCGGCAGAAAGACGATCTTTTCTTGCAATCAAAATTCCGAAATTGGCATTTGGACCATAAGTCAAGTCATACAATCCTTTTTCCAAGTACGCCACAAAACGAATCCATTGTTCTCCGGAGATTCGAATCTGTGCGCCTTCTACATAAAAAGGCTCCTCCGATGTGGCAAAAGCTACTCCGGCAAAACCAAACAAAGTTGTCATCACTAACAAAAGTGACAATATCCGTGTTACAAAATGTTTTTTCATAACCCCATATCCTTTCTTGATTAAAAAATTCATTTAGCTATTGAAATATCGATTGCATTTAGAGTCGATTAGATTTCTGACCACGACACATCGTTATCAGAATTACTCGAAAAAAGATTCGTCATAACCTCTTCATTGTCAAGAATAATACACTCAAAACACGGTTTCTCATACTTTTTTCTTTCCATAGTAACCTCCTTGATCTTTATTCATTTTTTATTATACACTACATTCATTTAATCGTCAAGAATACAATCCTATCAATCCGTAACACAATTTCACTTTTTCGGAGCAAATTTCTACTCCAAAACAGCCCCATGACACAATTGAATTTGTAAGATATTGTTTATATTCTCTCTGTATAACCCATAAACATTGATCTCATCTCATCAAGCTTCTTCTTTGCTTGTTTTTCGTCATCTGCAACGGGACTATAGTAAAATTTGCACTTTGGCTCGGTTCCGGACGGACGGACAGCCACCCAGCTACCGTCAGCGAATATAAATTTAAGAACGTTGGATTTCCCGAACCCCTTTTTGATCATATCCTCGGAAGAAAAATCCTGAATTTCGGAAACCGCAATCCCTCCAACTGCTTTGGGCGGATGATCGCGTAAAGTATTCATAAGGGTTGTCGTTTTTTGCTGTACATCAAGCCCTTTGAATTTGACCGTTTCAAGAGCATCAACAAAAACACCGTACTTTCGGTATAACTCATCAAGAACATCAAAAAGCGTCTTTCCCTTTTCGTGATAATATGCAGCAGCCTCACAAAGCATTACCGAAGCTTGTACCGCATCCTTGTCACGCACAAAATCCGCGATCAAGCAACCGTAACTTTCCTCATATCCAAAAACAAAAGTTTTATCTTGAGCGACCTCGTGTTGATAAATCTTATCCCCTATAAATTTGAATCCGGTTAACGTTTTTTCTGTAACAATACCGTAGTCTGCGCAAATCCGATCTCCAAGGTCAGATGTAACCACAGTGTTAAACATCACTCCGTTTTGGGGAAGTGTACCTTGTCTTTTTTTGCTTGAAAGAATGTATTCCAGAAGAACAGCAGCTGATTGGTTTCCTGTCATACGTACAAAAGCATCTCCTCGCTTAACCGCCACGCCAAGACGATCACAATCGGGATCATTTGTGATTATGATATCTGCATCATATTTTTTTGCGTATTGGATCGGCAATTCGTACGCCACCTCTGATTCCGGGTTGGGATCTTTTGTGTTACTGAAATCAGGATCCGGATCACACTGCTCCAACACGGGAATTACATGATAACCGAATCGCTCCAAAAGCGTTCTGACAGGAATGTTTCCGGTTCCATGCTGAGGGGAATATACAATTTTGATATCCTTTTTTACATTGGGATTCAGAGAAATGGATGCAATCGCCTTGTAATAGCTTTCATCCACCTCATCCCCAAGAACAGTAATCCAATCCGAGGCTTGCTCCAATGGCAGGGCTTTAACAGTAAGCGGATCGGATATTTTTTGAATCTCTGCAAGCACCATATCGGTCTTACAAGGAACAAATTGACATCCTCGTTCATCATAGAGTTTATATCCATTGTACTCGGGGGGATTGTGGGAT
>JAGANE010000193.1 GCA_017624395.1 Clostridia bacterium | reverse complement strand
GTTCTCTTTTGCTAGCTTTTCTCTTGCGCCTACTCCTTGCAAGAGAAAAGCGGCTAAGGAATTTGTATTTTTTAAAAACCCGCGGGTTGTCAGTGGTATGAACCCTTTTAAAAAAGGTTCACTGTCAATTACTGAAGCTTTCTCGGAATATCAATCAATCCCGCAAGATAATCAAGCGAGCGATTATAATACCTTGCCAACGTAACAAGATGATGCAACGGAATTTCCTGCACCCCACTTTCATATCGGGCGTATTGCTGCTGTTTCATTCCCAAATATTCCGCAACCTGCGTTTGTGTCAGATCCGCGTCCTCTCTCAAATCCTTGATCCTTTGGTAAAAATACATAACCGAAACTCCTTTAAAGCACCTTTTTGGAATTTTATTTTTGTTTGTTTTGCTAATTATAACATACAACCAAAAAATTGTATTGACATTACAATCTATTTGTTGTAAAACGGTGTTATATTTTTTAGGAGGCGTAATATGAGCAAAGTATTAGAAGATCTGTGGTTTTCGTGCGAGATGCAAAATAGAGTAGAGCAAAACGAGGAAAAAAAGGAGCTTTTAGAACTAATCGTAAATTACGAGAAAAAAATTCAAAAAGACCTGACCGAGGAACAAAAGGCGCAATTCAAAAAGTATGGCGACTGCATTAGCGATCTCCACTGTATTACCGAGTGCGAGGCATTCATTCGCGGCATTCGCTTTGCCACGGCTTTTTTGACCGAAGCATTAGAAAAAGGTTAAAGTGTTCTTTATCGGTTTTTGGCGCACTTTTTTGTAATTCTGCACAAAAAAGTAGAAAAAGTTTTGACATTCGGTTATTTTGCACATTGACATAACATAATTTTTATGGTAAAATAACAATGTTCCAAAAACGTTTTGTTCTTGTTGAACAGAGACGTCTTTCTTTTTTTGTGAAAGATCAACATTCCAAAAAGAGAAAAAGAGAACCAAGCGGCAACTAAAAAAAGGCAAATTTGACAAAAAACCTTTGCAAACGACACGCACGGTTCTGCTCCAATTGTGAAAACGCCGTAATTTCGGTCGCAATTCCCAAAATTTTAAAACGCCGCTTGACTAATTTCCCTAATATGATATAATACTATATGAGAGTTTTTAGAAAGGATCCTGCCGATGATGATGCAACCCCAACAAGATACGGTAACAACAACGCCCAAGGCTTTGTCCGATCCTTTTGATCTCTCCTTTCACCAAGGAGCCGCCACACACGCGCATCTTACCTTTGCCCCGCACCAAGAGGGAGAACACACCGTCTTTCGCGTATGGGCACCACACGCCGAATACGTTGCGCTGACGGGAGATTTTACCGATTGGAACAACGGCACCTATCCAATGCAGCGCCTGACCGAGGGCGGCATTTGGGAGACTCGCGTTCCCGTCTCACAGCTTTGTGAGGGGCAGGCATATAAGTATTTTATCCGCAACGGCTGCCGCGAGCTTTATAAGGCGGATCCGTTTGGATGTTTGATGGAGAAGCCACCCAAAACGGCATCGCTGTTATATTCGATCCAAGGGTATCCTTGGCGTGACGCTCCGTGGCTGAATTGGCGCAAGGAGCATTTTACGCGCGAGAAGGCAGCGCACCGTCCGATCCATATTTATGAGCTGCACGCAGGCTCGTGGAGGAGGCACGCAGACGGCACCCCTTATACCTATCCGCAGCTTGCCGCCGAGCTTGTGACCTACGTCAAGCAAATGGGATATACCCATATCTGCCTGATGCCGCTGGCAGAGCATTTCGACGACGCCTCATTGGGATACCGTCCCTGCGGCTTTTATGCGGCGACCTCGCGTTACGGAACCCCCAAGGAGCTGATGGCGTTTGTGGATACCATGCACGAGGCAGGTATCGGCGTGATCATGGATTGGGCTCCCGCAAGCCTTTCCAAGGATGCACACGGTCTGTTTGAGTTTGATGGGCAACCGCTTTACGAATATCAAAGCGTAGACCGTATGGAATGTCCCGACGGCGTATCACGCCGATTTGATATGGGCAGGGGAGAGGTACAAAGCTTTTTGCTTTCCAACGCCGTGTTCTGGATCGAGCAGTTTCACCTGGACGGCTTGCGTGTATGCGCGGTTACAACTCTGCTTTATCCCGACGGCGCACGCACGGGCAAGCCAAGTCGGGAGGCGACAGACTTTCTCTGCACGCTCAACCGCATCCTTTCCCAAGTAGCCCCCGACGTCATTACGCTGGCAGATATGGCATTTCCCACAGATGCTTTGGCGGATCTTAACGCCAAAAGCCTTGGATTTACACTTTTGCAAAACACGGGAATGCTGCACGAGCTGCTTGCCTATCAAAGAGAGGATCCCCTGTGGCGAAAATATCACCACGAAAAGCTGACGCATCCAATCGGGGAACATCAGCTGCTGGCTCTGTCGCACGATGCGGTCAACCGTGAGGGGCGCGCCCTGACGGCACAGCTCCCGTGTGGCGGTGCACAGGCACTTGCAAACGCCCGCGTCCTGATGACGTATCTGATGACCGTCCCCGCAAAAAAGCTTTGCTTTATGGGAACCGAGCTGGGGCAAAAGCGCGCGTGGCGCTTTGACGGAGAAACCGAATGGGAGCTGTTAGAGGATCCTGCCCACGCCGCACAACAACTCTTTTTTGCCACGCTCAACCACTTTTATCTGGAGCATCCCGCGCTATGGGAGCTTGACGGAGCGCCCGACGGCTTTGCTTGGATCGATGCCAAAAACCGCGATCTCAGCATTTATTCCTACCGACGCAGGGACACAGCGGGCAGGGAGCTGATCATCTTACTCAATTTTACGCCCGTAGAACGCCGAGACTTTCTTTTAATGGTACCCAACAGCGGCATTTGGGAGGAGATCCTTTCCACCGCCGACGTTGCCTTTGGCGGAGAGGGGAGCGGAAACCCCGCGCCGACACGTGCCGAGAAAATTTCCTCTGCGGGCGAAAGAGCCATTCGCATTCGCATTCCCCCGATGAGCGCATCCGTGTTCCGTCGCATTGACAAGCGCGGCTGACGGAATGCTCCGATTGATTCCGAGATTCATAATATCACAATATACAGGAGGTTTTACAAAGCTATGTTCAAGAAAAAAGAATGCGTTGCCATGCTGTTGGCGGGCGGACAGGGAAGCCGTCTTTACGCATTGACCCAAAAAACGGCAAAGCCGTCGGTTTCCTTTGGCGGTAAGTACCGTATCATTGATTTCACGCTTTCCAACTGCATCAATTCGGGACTCGATACCGTCGGTGTCCTGACGCAGTACCAACCCCTGCTTCTCAACGATTATATCGGAAACGGACTTCCGTGGGATCTCGACCGCACCTTTGGCGGTGTCAAGATCCTGCCGCCCTATCAGGGCAACACGGGCGCCGACTGGTATAAGGGCACCGCAAACGCCATCTGGCAGAACATGGAGTTCATCAACCGCTACGACGCGAAGTACGTTCTGATCCTGTCGGGCGACCATATCTACAAGATGGACTATGACAAGATGCTGGATTTCCACAAGGAGAGCGGAGCCGATTGCACCATCGCGGTTCTGGACGTTCCGCTGGAGGAGGCAAGCCGCTTTGGCATCATGAGCGTGAACCCCGACGGCAGCATCTATAAATTCACCGAAAAGCCGAAGAACCCCGACAGCACCAAGGCGTCGATGGGAATCTACGTCTTTACCAAGGATAAACTGCAGGAGTATCTTGCCGCCGACGCCGCCAACCCCGAATCCTCGAACGATTTTGGAAAAAACATCATCCCCAACATGCTTGGGGCGGGCGAGAAGATGATGGCGTATCCCTTCGAGGGCTACTGGAAGGACGTGGGAACCATTCAGTCGCTGTGGGAGGCCAACATGGACCTGCTCGGCGAGCGGCCGACGCTTTCCATGCTCGACGAAAGCTGGCGCATTTACAGCCGTCACGGCGCGGAGTCGCCGCAGTTCGTAGGCAAGGATGCAAAGGTGATCAACTCGTCGGTCACGGCGGGCTGTGAGATCTTGGGAACCGTGAAGAACTGTGTGCTCGGTTCGGGCGTTACCGTGGAAGAGGGCGCGGTCGTGGAGGACAGCGTGATCTTTGAGAACGTGCGCATCGGACGCGGCGCCAAGGTCTCGTATGCGATCCTGGACGCCAACGTCAGGGTGGGCGCCAACGCCACGGTAGGCGAGGGCCGTGAGAGCGGCAAGGAGATCGCGGTGCTTGGCGCGGACGTGACGGTTGCCGATGGCGAAACCGTTCCCGCAGGCGCCATGATCTCGGAAATGTAAGGAGGACGGAACAATGACTGTTGCAGGATTGATTTTTTCGAATATTCACGACGCAAACATTCCGGAGATGACGCGCAGACGTACCATCGCCAGCATTCCTTACGGATGCCGCTACCGCTTGGTCGACTTCCCGCTTTCCAACATGGTCAACTCCGATATCACCAACGTGGGCATCATTACCCACTATAACTACCAGTCCCTCATGGACCACATCGGAAACGGCAAGGACTGGGATCTGGCGCGCCGTTCGGGCGGCATCAAGCTGCTGCCTCCCTTCGTAGCGGCCTATGAGAACGCCGGAGCAAACAAGCTTTACGAAAACCGCCTGGAGGCGCTGATGGGTGCGGTCAATTTCGTCAACCGCTGCGGCGCCGACTATATCGTGCTGTCGGATTGCGACGCGATCATCAACATTGACCTTGGTGCCGTGGTAGAGGATCACGTCAAGTCGGGCGCGTATATGACGATCGTAACCAAGAAGCTTTTGGACGAAAGCTATCATTTCTCCCAGCCCGTGGCCGTACTCAAGATCGGAGAGGACAACCGCATCACCGATCTGGAGGATCGCTGTCCCGAGGCCGGAAACGTGACCGTGAGCACCAACATCATGGTGATCAGCCGTACCGATCTGCAAAGCGTGCTGCAGG
>JAGANE010000192.1 GCA_017624395.1 Clostridia bacterium | reverse complement strand
GTTGTTTATTATTCCCACCGATTGATACCGAATCAAGAACCAAAACATGAAGGAATTAAATGGGGGAAAGAGAAAATGAATGATAAAAATGCAATGACCATAACTCCGCAGGAACTTGCCAAGTTGATCGAAACGATTCTGCAAAATCTTTCCAAACTGAATCGGTTTGATGAATTGCCCAATGTTAGATATGATTCTCCCGAAGCACGGGAAGCATATCAAAATGCTGTAAACGGAATTTTTGAGGGCGCGGTCAGTGTTTCTACAGAGGATTCTTTAGATTGTTCTAAAATCAAGAGATTGTTCGAAGAAGCGCGTTCGGATATTGCGAAAGCTGCGGCATTAAACGTCTATAAAAAAGCACGTGCCATGGTACACGATACAAGACTTGATTCAGCCGTGCGCGAATCTCTTTACACTGCTTTGGAGGAGATCAAAAGAGAATACCGCAATTATGGAGCGCATCATGACGTTGTGGGAAATTCTGAAAATCCCAATTGGTGGATCTATTCTTACGAGAACGGACCAATGGTGAGAGAGGTTGCCATCAAAAGCAAGAAAATGGGAATGAAGCCTTTGGAAATCGTTCAGTTTACCGATCCTCATTTCAATTACTGCAATGAAAAAGATTTTGCAGAAGCAAATCTTGCGTTGATGAGTACCCATCAGCATCGTTGGTGGTTAGCCAATGGTGCTTCAGTGGATGTGACACGGCGCTCCTTCGATTATGCAGCGATGTCAGATCAGACTATTGTAACGGGGGATATTCTTGACTATCTTTCCTACGGTGCACAGGAGTTGACACAAAAGCATTTGTTCTGGAGGGATTCCAGTCTTTTGGCAGCGATTGGAGGGCATGAGGTAACGCGCGTAATGCAAGGTGTCGTGTCTGATACTACATCGAAAGAATCAAGATTGGAAATTCTTAAATCGTTTTGGTGTAACGACATATTCTATGAGTCTAAAATTTTAGGTGATCGAGTGATTGTAGTCGTGATGGACAACGGTGCTTCGGGAACATACTCCGAGGATCAATTCAATCGTCTGAAAGCAGATCTCGAATATGCGAGACAAAATGATTTGATTGTGCTGATCTTTCAACACGAGCCGCTTTGTACGGCTAATCCTGCAGAAACGGACGTTCCGTTTCTTCGCCCCAATGATCCCCACTGTTCACGAAATTTTTTCAAAGATTATGTTGGCGGAGTATGGGTGAGAGAGCGCCTGAAGCATGAGTGGTCAATGCGAACTCATGATATGATCAGACAAAGTGCTGATGTGATCAAGGGGGTTTTCTGTGGGCATCAGCATAGTGATTTTTACACCGAGATTTTGGGAATGGATCAAAATGGAGAACCGAATCAAATGGTGATTCCGCAATATATTCTTACCGCCACGGTATATGATGATTGTGGTCACATGATGAAAATAACGATTGACTAAGCGAGGGCAATATGGAAAAATATGCATGGAAGGCATTGGTAAAAGAAGGAAAACTGGAAGAATATATCAAACGCCATGATGAGATTTGGCAGGAAATGAAAGATGTTTTGGAATCTGCCGGAATTTTCAATTACACCATTTGGAATGTTGGAAATGAGTTGTTCGGCTATTATGAATGTGAAAAGGGAGTCGAATACGCCGCAAAGGTGCAGGCTGAATCTGCGGTGGTTGCGAGATGGAATGAGTATATGAAGGATGTGATGACCATGGAGCTTGATCCTGAAACAGGCGCCCAGCCAAAGCTCAACAAGGTGTTTTCTTTTCGAACAGACGAAGGAGAGTCAACCGTATGAACTTAATTCAAACCAAGATTAAGATCGGAGTCGAGAAGCCCTTTCGTTTTCTGCACATGAGCGATACCCATTTTACCCTTGCTGATGAGAGAGATGATCCTCGTAAAATAGAACTTGCCAAAAACAGAACCATGTGGTATTCCGATGCGGAAAAGGTATCAAGTGAGATAGAGGTATATGCAAAAGAGAAGAATTTGATGATTACCCATACGGGTGATTATATCGACTTTGTGTCCGAGGCAAACCTTGATCGTTTGGAAAAATTCACAATGGAAAACGATGTGTTCATGGCGGCGGGAAATCATGAGTTCAGTCTTTACGTTGGAGAAACTTTTGAGGATGTTGCTTACAGAAACATCAGTCTTGACAAGGTACAGGCGCGGATTCCGAACAATATGAGATTTGATTCTCGCAAGATCAATGGAGTCAATCTGATTGCTATTGATAACGGTTATTATCTTTTTGACCGCGAACAGCTTGATGGTCTTAAACGAGAAGCAGAATACGGACTTCCGATGATTCTTTTTATGCACATTCCTATTTATGACAAAGAGTTGTATCAAGTTGCGAGATTGAATAACTGTCTTGGCGAGGCGGCATATATGGTTGCAACGCCTGAAGAATTGATGACTGGGTATAGTGAATATCGCTACCGTCAGCAAAAAGCGGATGAGATTACTTTGGAAGCGGTGGAGTACATTAAAAATCAACCGTTGATCAAAGCAATTTTCTGTGGGCATATTCATGAGTTTTTGAGCGAAACCAAATTGACCGAAAATATTACACAGTACGTTTCAAATTTTGACAATGTCCGTTTGGTTGAGGTTAGCTGAGTCAATGCAAAAACGATCTAAGTGTTGTAAGAATCTATTGAATTGATTTCGAGCGGATCAAGTTGATGTAAAACCGTTACTTTTATTACAAAAAATATACCGAGAAAAGGAAAGAAAAATGAATAGAATTTATACAATTGCAATTATTGGAACTGGTGCACGTGGAGCAAAAGCATATGGCCGTTTGATCTATAAAGCTCCTGATCGATACAAAATTACCCATCTTTGTGACATCAATCCTACGGTTCTGAATACGGTGGGAGATGAATTCTGCGTACCTGTTGAAAATAGATACACTGATCCTCAAGTATTTTTCTCCGAGAAACGCGCAGACGTGCTTGTGATTGCAACACCTGATGACTGTCATGTGGAGCATTGCCTTGCCGCCATGAAAATGGGTTACGATATTCTTTGTGAAAAGCCATTGACCGACAAAGAAGATGAGTGTAAGCAATTATTGGAAACTCAAAAAAAATACGGCAATAAAATTTTGGTTTGTCATGTCCTGCGCTATGCGTCCGCTTACGTAAAACTAAAAGAACTTCTTGATAGCGGAAAACTTGGAAAATTGGTGTCTATTAACTGGGTAGAACCGCTTGGTTATTGGCATCAAGCCCATAGTTATGTGCGCGGTAATTGGCGCAATACAGCCCATGCCGCCCCCATGATTCTCGCAAAGTGCTGCCATGACCTTGATTTGATTCAATATTTTGCCGGATCGAAGTGTGATAGCGTGTCAAGTGTAGGGGATTTGACCTTTTTCAAGCAGGAACATGCTCCCGCAGAAGCTACAATGCGCTGTGCTGATTGCGCATTGAAGGAGACCTGTGCCTATAGCGCATACCGAATTTATGTAGAAAGATGGAAGGAAAAGGGACGTCCTGAGGTGGATTGGCCATACAATGTGCTTGTGAGCGAACCCATCACAGAAGAAAAATTGATTAGAGCAATTGAGACAGGTCCTTACGGTCGTTGTGTATTCCATTGTGATAATAATGTGGTTGATCATCAGTCTGTGCAAATGTTATTTGAAAATGGTGTAACGGCAACGCTTCAGATGAATGCTTTTAATCAGAATTCAGATAGAAGAGTTACTTTGTTCGGTACTTATGGTATGGTGGATATGGTTGATGATAAAATTACGCTCAATGTTTTTGGTCAGCCTGCCGAATTCATAGATCCTTCTGTTCAGAATGCACACGAGGACTATGCTCATGGCGGTGGAGATTCTAGAATGATTGATGCACTTTACGGCATGATTTCGGGAGAGCGTCCGCTTGCCACTTCTTTGGAACAATCTGTCGAAAGTCATTTGATAGGTATTAAGGCAGAAGAGTCGAGACTTGAAGGTGGAAAATTGTTGCTTGTGCACGAGTGATGATTAATACCAATTCTTCCGATATAGTGGTAAAAATTTTTTTGAAAAACATGATAAAGAATGGATAAAATGGTTTTGATTGTATCTCAGGTCATCGGTTTTCTTGCCGTAGCCAGCTTTTTGCTCAGCTATCAGCTGAAAAAAAGAAAAAACATCATTTTATGCAACGTACTGTCAAGGTGCTTGTATATCCTGCAATATGTTCTTCTCGGTGCGTTTGAGGGCGCCGTGCTGGACGTGTTGGGGGCGATTTCTTCGGTAATTGCAGCAAAAAAGCATTTGCCTTTTATCAAGAAACATACAAAGATTTTTGTTGTATGTATGGATCTGATCATTGTTGCCGCGGGACTGCTGCTTTATGTCAATCCGTTTAGCTTATTGCCGATTGCGGGGGTTTTGCTTCACACCACGGCATTTTGGATCAATGATGAAAAGATCATTCGCAGGGTATCGCTTTTAGGCTCCCCTTTTTGGATGATTTACAATTTTTCCTGCCGCGCTTACGGCTCGGCAGTGGGAGATTTTTTGACGATGGTATCCATTGTTATCGCAATGGTCAAGTACAGAAATCAGAAAAATAATTCCGAGGAATCGGCGGAGGTTGAGAAATATGTTTGATTTTCATATGCACAGCAGAGTATCCTTTGATTCAAAGGGGGATCCTGCTGATATGGTACGTGCGGCAGAAGAGAGAGGCTCGCGCGAGATCTGCTTTACCGATCATTATGACTACAATTCCGAGCCGTCGGTCGCTCCCGATCTGTTCACGGTAGAGGATTACGCACGGGAATACGATGGCTTAACCTCAAACAAGCTTCTGATCCGCCGCGGTGTTGAGTTTGGACTTACCACATGGAATCAAAAGGAATTGGATTGGTTGTTATCTCGGCGAAACTTTGATTTTGTCATCGGTTCTATCCACTATGCAGGAGGATTTGATCCTTACTATCCGGGATATTGGAACGGGAAAACGCTGAAAGAAGCCTTCGAGTTATATTTGGAGCAATCTCTTGCATGTGTACGTGTACACGATGATTACGACGTTTTGGGGCATTTGAACTATGTGTGCAAATCGGAACATAATCCGTCCCAACAGCCACTGCTCTATGAGGAGTATTCCGATATTTGCGATGAGATCATGAAAACCGTGATCGCCAAGGGGAAGGGAATGGAAATCAACACCAGCGGTGTGGATCGAGTTGGTGATTTTCTTCCGTCCAAGGCATTTCTGAAACGCTTCAAGGCGCTTGGCGGAGAGATCGTTACAGTGGGATCCGATGCACACGATCCGAGCAGAGTCGGTCAGTACACCGCCGAGGCGTTGGAGATATTGAAGGACGTGTTTGGATACGTTTGCACATTTGAAAATCGGAAACCAATATTTCACGTTTTATAAATTTTGAAATGTAAAAGGAAAAATTAAAATGAATATATATCAACTTGAATTTCCCGACATCCGCTTCGGCACAGGCGGCTGGCGCGGGATCATCGGTGACGATTTTATCACGGAAAATATCAGGCGCGTATCCTACGGTATCTGCCTTTGGCAAAGGAAGAAAACAAGACCGATAAACCAATTGTTGTTGGTTATGACCGTCGCTTTTTGTCCGAGTCCTCTATGCATTGGATTGCAGAAGTGCTGACAGGCATGGGCTTTGAGGTCATTCTCATGGAGCGCAGCACCCCCACGCCGCTGATCATGTTTTTGGTTCAGCATATGGGACTGCATTACGGCATTGAAGTGACCGCAAGCCACAATCCGTCGGATTATAATGGTATGAAGCTGATCGTGGACGAAGGACGCGACGCGCCTTTGGAAACAACGGCAAGGTTGGAAGAATTGATCATGCAGGGAATGCGTGATGAAATTCCCACACTCTCCGAAGCTGAAGCAAAGTCGCGCGGATTGATCACCTATATGCACTCGCCCTTTAACGATTTTGTCGATCATATCCTCTCAAAACTCAATCAAGAGGCAATTAAAAAGCGGGGCTTGCGTATTTTGTTTGACCCCATGCATGGATCGGGCATCTATCCGCTTATGGTCATTATGCATTCCATGCGCTGTACGGTTGACCTGATCCACGAGAACAAGGACGCCTACTTTGGTGGCGGTACACCCGCGCCCACGGCAACGCGCCTGCTAGATCTGCGCAATCGCGTCGTGGACGGCGGCTACGATCTTGGCATTGCTTTTGACGGCGACGGCGACCGCTTGGGCGTGGTGGACAAGGACGGCAGTTACATCGACGCGAATCAAATTCTCTGTCTGCTTTACAACTATTTGCGCGGCTTCAAGGGCTGGACGGGTCCCGTGGTACGTAATCTTGCCACCACGCATATGCTTGACCGCATTGCCGAGTCCTACGGCGAGAAATGCTACGAGGTGCCGATCGGCTTTAAGTATATTTCCTCGGGAATCGACCAACACGACGCGATCCTCGGCGGAGAATCGTCGGGAGGGCTGACCGTGAGAGGTCATATCCACGGAAAAGACTCGATCTATGCCGCCTCTCTCTTTATCGAAATGGTATGCGCCACGGGAATGTCACCCACCGAGATGATGAGGCAATTGGAAGAAAAGTTTGGACGTTTTGAAATGGTAGAGGCAAATCTGTCCTTTGCGAAAGAGCGAAAGTCCGAGATTGAACGAATCATTATGGTGGAAAAACGTCTCCCTAAATTTGATGCTGAGGTGGTTCGCGTAGGTTACGAGGACGGCTGTAAGGTCTATTTCTCAGACGGCTCGTTCGTGATCTGCCGCTTTTCGGGAACCGAGCCTCTTTTGCGTATCTTTGCGGAGGCAAATAACGTACAAATTGCAAATAAATATATCCACGCATTTCGATTGTTGCTGAATTTAAACGAATATTGAGAGAGAAGAACGCACAGATAAATAGATTATATTAATTATATTAAGTTTCAAACTAATATGAATGAAGAAAATTCACTAATATGCGTAAAAGCTTTATACTTTTTCATTTAATTCATATATTTATACGAGGTACAACATGAAGATTATCAAAACGATTCCTCTTGAAAACAAATTCTTTGAGGAAGAAGTAATAGAGAATGGAAACAAAAGCGCGAGAACCGAAAGCGGTGTGATCAATGTATTTGAGGAATTCAAATATCAAGAGATCATCGGCTTTGGAGGTGCTTTCACCGAGTCCGCTGCTTACAATTACTCATT
>JAGANE010000191.1 GCA_017624395.1 Clostridia bacterium | reverse complement strand
CCCCGCACCGTAGGAAAAGAAGAAGAAGGTGCTTACGGCTCCCGCATCGGCACGCGTGATTCCGTACCACGCAATGATGGAGCTGATATTTGCATTGTAGCTGTACCGCCCCACATAGGCAAAACTGTAAACCAAACAGCACAACACAATTAAAAGATTTTGTTTCTTTAAGCTATCAAGATGTAATTTTTTCACGTGGCTTGCCTTTATCCTTCACAGTATTCCTTTATTTTCTTTGCGAAATATTTACCAATAGAAGCTGTCATACCAAGAGCGTTAGCTCTTGCCTCTTGTGGCAGGGCAGAAATGCCGCTGGCGCACTCAAAATTAATACTTCCGTCATACCCGATTTTCGCAAGTGCTTTGAGAATCGCCTCCCAATCGGTAGCTTGACGTTCAAGATATCTTCCTGTATAGGGAATGAGATGAGTATCGTGTACACCATCGGTATCATGAAGATGCAAAACCTTTAAATGATAACCACAAGCCAAAATTTCTTTATAATGATCTTTACCCGTAATATTGGCGTGTCCTGAATCGTAGCATATACCAAAGCATTCCTCGCCTGCAAGCCCGTTGAGCTTTTCAACAAGACGGACGAGATACTCAGTATTCGATGCACTAATCGATCGAATACGACCATTGAAATAATGATAAACATTTTCCAAGCACATAGTGACGTGATATTTTTTTAGCGATTTTATATAAGGAGAAAACAATGCAAAATCCGCTTCAAGATCCTGTTCTACTGTTGTGCACGCATCCGAACATATAGGGTGTGCCACCAAATATTTGCAATTGAGCGAGCCTGCAATTTGGATACATTTTTCAAACACAGTCTGAATATAAGCATTGATTTCTTGTTTTCCCACACGTGCTGAAGGGAACGGGGCATGCATCTGATAGATCTCAATTCCATGCTTTGCGGCTGCATCTCGATAAGCACCGTAATAAGCGATCAATTCTCCTATATCACGGTCAAAAAAGCCATAGGTTTCCTCTCTAAAAATTTGTCCTACGCCCCACTCGTCGATTGCCAAATCCATGGCCGTGTATCCCATTTGCGCAGCCAATCGATAGCGTTCTTCAAGTTCCCCAAAACCTTCAAACAAACTATTAGCAATTGAAATTTTCATATCCCCAGCATTCCTTTTTTGTAAAAATTAAAAGACTTTCTTTAAACGACGCGCCTTCGCTTGAAAGCAAGTTATACAATTCAAGCATGAACGAGTAACAATTTTCCGCCCTCAAGTCTTGATTCCTCTGCTCTGATACCGATCAAATGACTTTCAACAGACTGCTCCAACGAGGTTGTAAGCGGAGATTCTCCCGAAATCATGCCATAAAGCGCATCAATCATTCTGGCATCTCCACCACCATGGGCATAAGCCTCATTCATTTTCTGAATCGCGGGATCAATCAATTCAGCTGGCTGACCATAAATATTGAGCGTGATCTTGTCATCAACCATGTCCGCCATGCCGTATGTACCAAACAGAGTTACTCTCCGTCCCGAGTTCTGATTAAAAGCATTCATCTGAAGTGTTGCAGTCACACCATTTTCAAACATCATCTGAACCGATTGATTATCTACCACGTTGTTATCGCAATGGAATACGCACCGTCAGTAGGGACCTTCTTTTATGGCATTCAATATCTTTTCTTCTGTAACAGGTTCAGTCACCAAAACATTGTAGGGCCAATCAACCGCAGGGCTTCCATTTGCTTTCCATCTTTCCACATAAATTCGGTATGCGCTGTATGCACAAGTATCCTTTAGAGCACAATCGGAACAACGCATAGTTGCCCCCTCGGGAGCGCACTCAGGCTTGAAGAAGGTCAATCCGCCGATACTGGACACACTTTTACACTTTGCCTCAGCAAAATATTGGATCAAGTCCAAATCATGACAACATTTTGCAAGAATCATGGGGGCTGCATGAGCAGTATTGCGCCAATTGCCACGCACATAACTATGAGCTTGATGCCAGTAGCCAACAGGCTCAACCCAGTTCAAGGAAACCAACCTTCCAAGTACTCCGCTATCAAGAAGTTCCTTAAGTTTCAAATAAGATAACGCATAGCGTAACACATGACATACCAAAATTTTGTTGCCATACTTTTTCTGTGTTTCCAGTAAAGCCTTACAGTCCTCTTCTTTGTCAGTTAAGGGCTTTTCACAAAGAATATCATAGCCTAATTTCATAGCGCTCAGACAATGCTCCACATGGCAATCATCTGGAGTTGCAATTACCAACACATCTGCACGTCTCTCTGCGAAAAACTCCTGCGGATTCTCAAATCTGTTTTCGGCAGGTACGCAAAATTCATCTCCCACCGTATTCAAAACGGTAGGATTGATATCACAAAGGTGGGTGATTTTGTATCGATCGGGAGATTTATATATCAAGCGTCCATACGCTTTTGCCCCACGTGCGCCTGTTCCGATAATTGCGATCGTATAAATTTTATTCATTTTTTATCCTTTCTTTTCGTTTTATAAATCTTTGTAATAAAAGACACCGTTTGCCTCAAACCATTCGTTTGCAAGCAACTTCACTGTTTCCTCACAATACGAAACGGCTTGCAAATCACTTGAATGTGACGGATATTCCTTAGAGATTAGCGCAAATTGTTGATCCTTACAACCGAGGTACACATTACGATCAAAGGTATATCCGTTTGTATACTGTTCCGTACGCAGTTGATTACAACGCATGAGTGAACCGATTGATCCAAAGATCAAATTCTCCTCAACCCTACAGTTAGTTTTGTTGTAATTTCCTTTACTGTTGAAAAAGGCTTCATGACCTTTATCGGGACGTTGAGTGGGAAGCCCGTCAGCTACACGCCTGCAAACATTTTTTGACACTGAAATATCCGTAAATCGACAATTCTTGCCACCGCTCCAAATTTCAAAAGAATATTGGTTACTGTCAAACACATTCTCTTCATAACAAAGATACTCCTGATGAGCATCTTCGTCGTTGGATTGCGTAGTGATACCGGCATCGTAAATTTGGTGGAAGTAGCAATTTTTGACGGTCATGCCCTCGCATCCGCCCCAATTCTCAATGGCGTTACCGTAGCGAGTTTTGTAATTACGCCAAGGTGCATTAAAGCCGAATTGGATCGCACCTCCGATAAATTCAAAGGCACAATTATACACCTGCATATTTTTGCACCCCACGGTACGAATGGCAAAACAAGCTACATTGGCAAAATGAAGATTGGAAAAGGTCGCGTTTTCGGTGTATCCACTATTGAATATTTTAACCGATTGGGAAAGTTCGATTGAGGAAAACACTTTTGCGGGATTGCCGTCTTTGCAGTACAAGTAGATAAAACCATCATCGCTATGGAAGTAAGCAAGATTAACGCAAGGCAACTGCTCCCCACAGGAAAACGGAACGCTTGCGATCTCCTCAAAGAAATCAATTCCATTGCTAACATTGACAAGGCGCAATGACGTGTCTCCATCGGTACATTTCTGGATCTTGATTCCCCACGCACGTCCGTTGTCAAATACGATATTGCCAATATCGTTATGCCAAACGATATTCTCGCGATAGCGGTAGAGATCGGGAGCAATACACTCCCAATCCCCCTCTTTTGATGCATCAATCGAACCGTAAAATTTCGGTTTTTTACCGGTTCCGTAGGAAGAATAGGTGACACCGCTCACGATTTCCATGGATTCACGGAACAAACTGCCGCATTCAAACAAAACCGTATCCCCTGCCGTAAGTGGTGCGTTTTTAAGCATCTCACAGCTTTTCCACGGCGTGTTTGGGCTTTTTCCGTCGTTTGCATCGTTGCCGAGAACCGACGAAATATAATAAGCGCTTCCTGTAATCTCTTGTGGATAAAAAGTCTCGGTGTTCTTTTTTGCGGCTTCGTAGCGCTTCTCCAATTTACTCAACACCGATCGCGTTGCCGCCTGCCAGATAGCCATGTGCAAATTCTCCGTTTCGTTTAATAGATGTTCGTCCAACCGTCGTTCTCGTCAGTCTCGGTAGTCGTTTCAGATGTTTCTGTTGCCTTGGTTGTTGTCTCGGTTGTCGTTTCGCTCTCGCCTGTATTGGGTGTCAAATCGCGAATTGGATCCTCACACGCTGTGAATAAAACAAGAAGCAATATACTCAAAAATAAGCAAATAATCTTTTTCATAATGAACCTCCATTATCTCGCATTCAGCCAACCGAGGATATCCTCCTTGTCAAACGCTGTTTTCCAGCAGTCGTGAAGCTCGCGCGAAAGTTCCTTATATTCCGCCCCCCACGCAGAGGACAAGGCTTGCGCGTTAGATGCGGCAATCTTGTCGTCACCCTCTCCGTGAATGATCATAACACTGGTGTTCCCGATCGTTGATGCAGGATCTCCCGCACCTGCCAGGATCACAGCAGCCGTTAAAAGATTTTCATGACGCGCGCAAAGATCGGCTACCGCATAACCGCCCGCAGAAATGCCGACCGCATAATTGCCTGTAGTCTGATATTTCAGAGAGATGTCGTGGATCAAGCCGTACACGCTCTGCATCACGGCACTCTCGGCGGTGTCATTGACGGAATAGTTTCCGTTTTCAACACTGAGTCCCGTCCAAGTATCCTCGGAGCATTGCGGCACAAGCAGAATATATCCGCCGTCGGCATAGAGTTTTACAATCAGCTCGTTATTCATTTGCACATTTTTGATGTTATCCGTGCCGTTGGCATACTCGTAATTGAGATAGGTTAGAAGCTTATAACTCTTGCTCGTATCATAATTATGCGGGAAGATCAAGCGGAACGGCAACGTCGCACCGCCTTCCAGCGTGTAGCTGTAGGAAGCCGCACCTAAAATGTAGGAATTAAGCACCTCACTCCCCAACATAGATTTCGTTTTCTCGCTCACAGTATAATAAAATTTTCCGCTTTGCTCCACGCCCTCATCATACAGTTTCTTGACGGTATCATAGGAGTACGCATATTCCTTGATCGAAGGAGCGTATTTTGGAAAGCTTGCAGACAACATTCCCAGATTCCTACCAAGCTCACAAACAT